>JALZFN010000042.1 GCA_030861545.1 Thermoproteota archaeon
CTATTGGGTTTATCACCTCTAAAATAATTAGGGGCTCAACTGGAACCTTTAGGTGTGAAGGACTTCACCACATCCTCAAGAAGGGAGAGTAGAAAAGGTGACGCTGGCACTGATAGGACAAACTAGTGTGATGATATAATGTAATGACAACTTTGTTGGTGCCACGCTAGAAATCTGAGGGAGTCTTTACAAGATAGCACTCTTATCAAATTCATATTAGCCTTGTTTATATGCACCATCATTCAGAATTATCATGAATGTGTGAATGAGTAACAAGAGGAGTTTTTCAGTAGATATAACAGATTTTCCGCCAGAAGACTCTGCAAAGGATACTGAGCAGATCAAGAATGCAGTAACAGCAATTTCAAAGGAAGATATCCCAAAACTGTTTGCAGGACGAAATCTTGTTTTCATATCAACGCTATCAAGTGATGGCTCTCCCCACATTACCCCAGTATGGGCAGATATGGAAGGCGAGTTTATTTTGATAAATACTTTTGATGGATCAGCCAAAGTTAAGAATGCAAGGCGAGATCCTAGAGTCGCGCTTTCAATAGTAGATACATATAACACATACAACATGGTGTCAATGAAAGGAAAGGTAGTAGACATTACTCCAGAAGGTGCAGACGCTCATCTTCACAAACTTGCAAAAAAATATCTAGGAATTGGCAAATATTACTATAGAAAGCCCAAGCAGCAAAGAGTGATAATGAAGATTAAACCTAGGAAAGTAATGGGAATATCGATTCATCCTGCTTTTCTATTCCTAGCCTATAGTCCATGAAGAAGTGTGTATTTGCTAACAATAGATTCAGGGGTCGAACACTTGCGCCAACGTGAACGGATGACAGTTGCTGATCTCGCTCTATTGAAGAACGTGCCAAAGCATTTCATATTGATGAAAAAGCACCGCGTACACATTGAGTCTCAGCTTTTCTCCTCATGTCAAGGACGGTACCATGATAGCAATTATAGTTAAACATTTCTTGTATTTGAGGAGAAACGTCGCCATTATGATCGTATGTACTAAGGTGGAAATTAGACTATGATGATAGGCCAGTTCTTATGCTAGTGCTTAACTTTTCTTGCACTAGTTGCGAGCCGTCAACCTAAAAAGTGCTACGCAAAGCCGCCATTGGCGCGTAGGACCTGACCGTTGATCCAGCCACCCTCGGGACCTGCCACGAACGACACAATGTTGGCAATGTCCTCCGGCTGGCCGAGACGTTCCAGCGGGGAGTGTTTGCGAAGCTCTTCGATCTGCGCTTCATTTTTATCTTTGAGGAATAGCTCTGTCGCCACCGGGCCAGGAGCCACAGCATTTACAGTGATATTGCGACCTCGTAGCTCATTGGCAAGCACTCGGACCAGCCCCTCCACTCCTGCCTTGGAAGCAATGTAGGGGCCATAGGTCGGAAATGACATTGCAATGACACTACTTGAGAAAGCGATAATGCGTCCACCTGATGGAAGCTGTCGAGACGCTTCTCCCAACACCACAAATGTGCCGCGGAGGTTAGTGGCAATTACCTTGTCAAAAAGATCCAAGTCACCTCTAGCGATAGGTGAAAGTGGCATGATGCCTGCGCAGTTTACCACTACTTTTAGCCCACCAAAGGCATCCGCTGCTTCCTTGAAAAGGCGCTCAACATCTGTTGCATTAGCCACATCAGCCTGCACAGCGATGGCTTGTCTTCCGCCGTCTCCAGCCTTGATTTCGGCTACAACTTCTTTGGCCTTGCTAGCGTTGCTAGCATAGTTCACCACAACCGGAAAGCCGTCGCTTGCAAGCCTTTTAGCTACAGCGCGTCCGATCCCTTGTGAGGATCCAGTGACGATCGCGCTCTTCTTTTCCGTTGATGCATGTGTCATTAGCAATAGTACGCTGGTTAAAAATAAAACTTAGATAGATGATTCATCACTATATGTTTCATATGATATATGCTTCCAAATCTAGATTATCGCAACATTTCTTAGCCTCTCCTTTCCAAGGTGGCATCATGCCAAGGAGCATTCTTGGTCTAGCATGCTTCATTGAAAACCAGTATCCCCTTATGCATGACCAGCCATTTGGTGGTGGAATGTAGGAAATCAATGACTACATCAAACCTTTGGCCAGCACTGCCATTGGCTGAATGGAAAGATACCTATGAAACGCTGCACAGGTGGACCCAAATTGTTGGAAAGATCCGGCTAAAAGTCACCCCTCTTATGAATCACTGGTGGAATGCTACTCTATATGTCACACCTCGGGGACTAACCACGTCTTCAATGACCTATAAAGGCCAATTCTTCCAGATTGACTTTGATTTCACTGATCACGTCCTGCTCATCAATACTACTGACCATCCTACAAAGACAATCACTCTTCGGCCGTGCTCGGTAGCTGACTTTTATCAAGAAATTATGGGTGCCTTACAATCACTTGGCATGTCTATAAGCATCTGGACTACACCGGTTGAAGTACAGGATCGAACACCTTTTGAAAGGGATTACAAACATGCTGCATATGATCCTGAATATGCACAACGGTTCTGGCGCATTCTCGCTGAGGCTAGCAGGGTGCTTAACGAGTTTCGTTCCCGGTTTATTGGCAAAGTAAGCCCAGTACATTTTTTCTGGGGAGCCTTTGATCTGGCCGTTACCCGCTTCTCTGGACGTACTGCGCCTTCCCACCCGGGTGCACCAAACGCCGGCCGTTTTGTGATGATCGAAGCCTATTCACACGAAGTGAGTAGTTGTGGGTTCTGGCCGGGTGGCGGTCCAGTGAATGAGCCAGCTTTTTACTCCTATGCCTATCCTGAACCCAGGGTTTCAAAGACTACCCAATCCAGCCGCCAGAGGCATTCTACAGTACACAGATGGGAGAGTTCCTGCTTCCCTATGATGTGGTTCGCAATGCGAAGTCACCTGAAGAAGTCTTGCTGCATTTCCTCCAGACCACATATGAAGCGGCGGCAACGTGTGCCAAATGGGATCGACATGCAGTGGAGCGTCAGTAAGATAGGGTAGGAGGAAGAAGAAGACTGCTATTGCTCAGACTGTTTGGTATAATATTTACTCACACTATTATCTATCAGCAGCAGACGACTGGCAGCTATTGCCAGTGGAATCCCCATAACGATAGGTCCGATGATTCGTAGCTCTGGCGGCTCACCCGGTATTATATTAGCTACCATTACTGCACCATAACCTATAAGGGGCAAAAGGATAATTGAAGTAGTCAAGGGATGGCTAGAACGCACTGGGAATTTACGCTCTGATAACAACTGAAAGAGGAAATAGATTGTAAACGTAGTTAGTAGCCAACCGCCAAAGTTATGCAGTGGAACTCCAAAGTATTGACCGCTGCCATCTTCCCAAATCCAAGCTCTTTCTGTTGGACCCGACAAGTATGGATCAACCACTAAATCCCATGCTGTCATTATAACAGCACTCAAAAATGATAGCCACAGAATTTGCGGTATAGGAGTAAGGACGTTGATGCTGTTGTTGTCATTATTCTTAATCTTCTCCCTCATCATTAGTCGGCCACTTTGAATAAGAGTAGCAATAATGTAACTCGGATACACCATCATGAACCAAGCTATTGGAATAATGATTG
>JALZFN010000058.1 GCA_030861545.1 Thermoproteota archaeon
TTTTAGATGTCCACAAGGTTCCATTCAGCGAGGCCAATCTAAAGGAATTATGCGGATTGCCAGCTGATGAATTTGGCGTCCGTCATGTTAACCTGTTTTATAATAAGGACTCAAAGATTTGTTTCTGCTTGCTGGAAGGCCCTGATATTGATGCTATTGAAAAACATCATGCAAAAGTCAACATAAAGTGTGAATGGATCACAGAAGTGTCACTAGCACAGCCCTTCCAGATTCCTGTTTGACTTTTTCGAACTGATAAGCAAGCATTTATCATCATATGCTAATGACGAGGTACTTCATGTTGGAATAATTGATCGATTCAGTACTATCATGCCACTGCCGTTTACCACTAGGTGTCTGCCAATGAAGCAAAAGTGTTGTTATCATTCATTAGGCCACTCGCTACAGGTACTGTATACCAATGCATAACAAACTTTGTTAGATTCCGACATCCACCTCCTTCATGATCCTATGTCACTATTGATGCGCTCGACACGATAGCTCGTCAAATCATATGTCAGCATAAGCCAATTCTCGCTTACACACGGGGGTCGTCCAGTCAGTTCAGATATGCAAATAAGTCCCCTATGTGAAATTATCTCGTAAATGAGAAGAGATTTTGTAGTTGCCAGAATTGAAGCGTCGCAGGACGGGAGCCCATACGTCTACGTCACATTCAACGACCCAAAAGAGTACAAGCCAGATAATAAGCCGAACATGAACCCTTTTGGCTCAAATGTGACTTCTATTGAGGATCTTATGAAGAACATGCCCAAGGTCATTACAAATATTGGATTTATGGGACCTGGACTCACGGATTCGCCCACAATTAAGTTGAGCATGCATGAGTATCAGGACATGGGCATCAAAGTTGGCGACAAGGTGTACATAGAGATACAAAAGGCGGATAGCAGCGGAGTCTAACTCCGTAAAGGACTACAAACGAAGATGTGATTTAAATACAGAGCACGTATATTAGTAGCCTGTTGGAAGAGCAGAAAAAAAAGCTGCGCGTCGAAGTAAAGTTATTAGTTCTTATACTCGTCCACACACCTTTTGGCCTTGAATTCTTTGATAGGCTTGCTAAGACGCGGGCGGCAAAATTATATGCCAAATTTAACATTTATCTTATGCCGGCAATAACTGTCCTCGCTATTTTCCTAGTCATAGGTTCGCTCATGGTCATGTTTGCAAACGCACAAGCAAGAGAAGGTGTAAGGGGCGCTGGCTTTGCAGCTAACCTTCTCATTCCGGGATTCAATCCATATTTACCAGTAACTTATGGCTTGGCAGCCCTTGTCATCACGATCATCATTCATGAGGCAGGACATGGTATCGTCGCCCGAGTATACAATATTAGAGTTGATTCGACAGGAATTGTGCTATTTCTAGGGATACCAATAGGCGCCTTTGTCAATATTGAGAGGGAAGAATTAAACAGGGCGACGCTCAAGCAAAAGAGCGCTGTCCTGACGGCAGGTCCACTCAATAATATGATTCTCGCGGGTGCTTGTCTGCTTGCATTGTACTTTGTAGTTTCGACACTTGTGCCCCTTCCGCCTGACATTGATACTCCCAAATTTGGGGTATTGGTAGTGAGCGTGAACGGAGGATCTCTTGCTCAATCCATTGGGATTGAGTCAGAATCAGTGATCCAGTACGTCGCTGGCCAGCAAATCACATCAGCTGAAACTTTGAGCCAAAGTCTTAGGACAAACCTTGGCAACACAGTCGACATAGCCTGGACGAACAAGGCTGGCGAGTCTATAATGCGTCAGGTCACTCTTCCTGGAGCAGCTGAACCAGGTAGAGGAATCTTGGGAGTTAGTATTACGCCTCTTTCATCTGAGCCGCAAGAGGTACTGGACACATACAAGAAACAGTTTGGTCAGAATCCCTTAGCTATTCTCCTTCCACCAACGTTTCAAGAGGGATTGGTCCCGTTCTCCGATCTAATGGCCCCAAAATACACATCGAGTGTCTTTGGTGATAGCTTTGCATCTGTTGCTAACATGCTGTTCTGGTTATGGTTTGTCAACTTCAACGTCGGCATATTCAATGCACTTCCAATAGGGCCGCTAGACGGCGGTCAGCTGTATGGTGCTCTAATAGAGAACAAGTCCAAATCCAAAGCTCTGGCAAAGAATGCAAACATGCTTTTGACGCTTGTCATGGCCGCGATAGTGTTCGCAGTGCTGCTGCTCCCCTACGTTATATTTTAAGAAACACTATGCTTTTATAATGGAATAACTGATATACTGTCGGCTTATTACCAGTTTATGCCTTATCTGATTTATTGTAACCCCGAGGCATTTACAGTTGGAATATGGCTGGATGAATGGTAATGGAAGAATCTGAAAAGAACCAAAAGGTTAGCGAAATCATTACTCAAGCAGGGCAGACAGCATCTACTAGAAGGTCTAGGGAGAGTACAGAAGCACAAATTGACAATGGTGTGACCAAGGTCACGACTCAGAGCGAGGAGGCGGTGGGCAAGATAATACTAAAGTCTATCCCTTCGGATTCTCAGATAACTCTTGTAAGGTTTGAGGGACCGAACATTGCTCTTTACACTAGGAATCCGAAGTTTGCGCTCACCGAATTAACCTATTTTTTGTCATCCTTGTCAAAGAACTTGAAAAAGAGGTTTATTATTCGCACAGATCCTTCAGTAAGGCTGCCGGAGGATCAGACGAGACAGACAGTGGTGAAGCTGCTGCCAAAGGATGTACAGGTCTCAGCGATATTTTGCGATGATGCGACAGGAGAGGTGGTTCTCGAAGTAAGCAAGCCGGAAGCAATCGATCCTAATATGCTGGTCCAAATTGCTCAATCCACTGGCTGGATAGCACATACCCGACGCTCGCCTCACATTCCTTCATCCAGCATCAATATGCTGCACTCAACTCTGAAGAGCTCTGCAAAAGAAAGGACAGAGTTTCTGCAGAAGCTAGGCAAGCGCTTGTTCAGGGGATCACTTGTAGTCACAAACGTTAACGGGAATGGGGCCACACCTCATCGACAACAGCAGAAGAGGATGAACACTACTGTCATGGCGGAGGCCCCTTCATCCCCCAAGCCCCCGACTTGGTCTATAAGCAGGGAGGAAGTTATGCTTTTTTGCCTTGGGGGGGTCAAACAGGTCGGCAGGTCCTGTTTTATCGTCGTTACGCCAGAGAGCAAAGTGATGCTTGACTGTGGCATCAATCCCGGCGAAATGTCTGGAGTTGATGCTTATCCCCGGCTTGACTGGTTCAACTTTGACCTTGACGATTTGGATGCCGTTGTAATAAGCCACGCGCACATTGATCACCAAGGCTTCCTGCCAACGCTGTTCAAGTATGGCTACAGAGGTCCCGTCTACTGTACAGAGCCTACGTTGCCACTGATGGTCCTCCTACAGATGGATTCGGTCAAGATTGCAAATAGCAATGGCACATACCTGCCATATGAGGCAAGGGATGTAAATGAAGTCATCAAGCGGTGCATTACACTACCGTACGGTAAGCCCACAGACATTTCTCCAGACGTCACAATTACGCTTAACAACGCGGGACACATCATGGGCAGCGCAACCGTACACATGAACCTTTCCGGTGCGCATAATATCTTGTATTCTGGAGACTACAAGTACGCCAGGACTCAGTTGCTCGATAGCGCAGTATCTGTTTACCCCAGAGTGGAGACGCTCATTACTGAAAGTACTTATGGAAATACAACTGATGTGATGCCCGATCAGCAATTGGTATATAGAGGTTTTACTGAATCGATAAATAAGACCTTAATGGAAGGAGGCAAGGTCCTCATTCCTGTTCCAGCTGTAGGTAGGGCTCAGGAGATAATGCTTGTTATGGCAAAGGAGATGAAGGAAGGCAGCCTTATCGAGTCGCCAATCTACATCGAGGGAATGATCTCAGAAGCAAGCGCCATACACATGTCGTACGCCCATTACCTTGGCTCCGAAGTGCGTAAGTCAGTATCACAGGGCATTAACCCCTTTCAATCAGAGTATTTTACAGTCATTAGTGGCTATAGTAAGCGAGATGATATACTCAGTGACGAAAATCCAGCGATAGTGATGGCAACATCTGGCATGCTTGAAGGCGGTCCCTCTGTAGAATATTTCAAGGAGCTTGCGCCGAATCCAAAGAACAAAATCATATTTGTCTCTTATCAGATCAATGGCACGCTTGGAAGGCGCGTTCTGGACGGAGCGATGTCTGAGGTCAGCATGATGGACAAGTCTGGCAAAGTCAAGGTTATTCCTGTCCGCTGCGCCACGCAAAAGATAGACGGCTTTTCTGGTCACAGTGATTTCAACCAGATCTTGAACTTTGTAGCGCGCATTAGGCCAAAGAGGGTCCTAGTGAACCACGGCGAAAAGAGTAAGTCAGAAAATGTGGCAAGTGCCGTCTATTCGCGCCTCAAGATTAGGTCTGGTGTCCCAGATAACAGAGAAATTGTCCGACTGCGCTAATTTTATGCATCCTTATTTCCACAGCATTTTTAGCCATGTACGTGCAATACCAGTTGCAAGTACTATATGGCAATACGGTACAGATGCGTCCACTGCAATATTGTCTTAAGTGGAGAAGGCGCTTCTAGGCATTACCTTGCAAATCCTACCCACAAACTTGAAAAGCTTCCTCCCCCAGTCAAGCCGGTTAAGAACACTCGCTAGCTATTCCCTTATACTTTCAAGCGTGGAAACTACCTGCCACAACATAGTCCGGATGTGTGATTGCATCTGAGGGCTTTGAGTTGCATTGTCAAGAAGGCTTACTGCGTTTGCGGCCCTCACTGAGAGGCTGCCACTTTTCTCATCTTGTAATGCAGAAAGCACTTCTCTTATCATATTTCTGATGCTCTTTTGGATATCACTATTTCTTGTGATAGAGTCCAGAGTCTCAATGGCGCGAGCGAGGCGCTGCTGATTTTCTCTTTCTTTGAGTTGCTTTTTTGAAGATGTCATTACAAGACCTCCAGACGAGTGCTGATCTAGCTGATAGTTGCTTTTGAATGTTTTTGTCGTCGTTAGCTGATGCTTACCTATATAACATGTTATTATATATAGTTGATTGCCGCAGGTCTTGAATCAGACAAAAGTGTTTGGTGCATAGTTCCTGTTGGTCTGATGCACATATATTTCCCGCCGACTCTCTTTGCGAACTCGTCGCGAACGACACTCAAGCTGCAAGATTTCAAGAACTTTTGTCGATATTATGTCGCTGTAGTTTATAGTCTTGGGCGCGGGGCACCCCAGATCTCACCTTCTCGATTAGGTTCGTTATAGGAGCTGAGTTCTGAGATAATTTTCCCGCGAGTCTAGTATACCATAGAACAGCGTTTGTATCTTATTCAGTATCTATAGGTATATGCTACTGAACATGAGTGCATATCTTGAATGGCCGAATGTTCTTATATTTTGTTGGATCATACACTCAAAACATATATGGCAGCAGAAAATCAGCAGCTCATGTGCAACATCTGTGGAATTGTGATCAATCCAAGCCAAGCAAAGCAGCATGCCTCAACATCTTCTCATAAATTATACAAATCTATGCTTGAGCAAGAGCTCAACACCATAAGAAAGGAGAATTACCAAAATGATGAATCGGTCGTAGTCAGTTGGGAAAAGACCTTTTTGTGATCTATTATTTTGCCATCATCAAGGAGCACTTAGCATGATGCAGCACCTTATTTGAGGTACTGCCAAGCACAATCTCCTTGAATGTGCCAAGGCCTCGTTTTCATAGGATTAACGTCTCAAAGTCTCCATCATGAGCGTACCTGACCACCTGGGAGGCTGCATCTCCTTGGCCGATGGCTGTCTCCACTTTGACGTCGCTTCTCGAGGCTATTTGCTTGCACTTCTCCAAAATATTTTGCGATTCTGTCCTGAAGTTGGCAAGTATATCATTGAGGATCTTTTGCGACTCCATGTAGACTCTCGGAGGCTCCTCCGTCACGTGCATTAGAGTTATACTGGCATCTGTCTTCTTTGCCAGGTGAATCCCATGGTCCAGAGCCCGAAGAGAGTCTTTAGAACCGTCAACTGGCACCAATATCTCTGAAAGCATATCACTACGTATTGGGCATTAGTAGGAATATTATCTCAATGCAGGCCCTGGTCCTGAGGCAGGATGAATTGTATGAATATGCTAATGACATATAGTGCAGCAAGCATCACCCCCACCCTAAGCCCTATCTCTCTCTTAAACATTGGTATGAGTGCAAGGATAGTCACTGCGGTCACTAAAGTAATCTGGTACTGCAGAATTGAGTTCGCTGCAATACTAGCGTAAAAGCCGCCGTGGTACATGGCTCCAAAGACTGCCACCGCCAGCAACAAGGTGTTATTAAGTACCTTTGAGCCGAGCACATTTGCAACAGCTATTGATGCTCCGGCAGCTCCTTTCCTTGCAAGAAGCATCATCGAAATTTTCTCTGGCATTTCACCGGCGATGGGGCTGATTATTACTGCAAGTACTATAACTGAAAGACCTATTTCGAGAGAAAATCCTTGAAGAGAATGGATGAACGGTTCCGCCCCAAAAAATATTCCAGCTGTTCCGGCGGCAAAAGTCAACGCAGCCTTTATCATTTTCCTGCCAGGCTCCTTTTCCGGCACCCGTCTTTCCTCGATCTTTACGAATTTGGGGCCCGAATGGTCAGCAATCTCTTCCTCTTGCTCAATATTTGCTATCTTGTTTTCAGATTTCATTTCCATTAGCGCCATCACAAGGTAGGCTCCGAACATCCCAGCAAAGATAAAGCCGTCTACAAAGTTGTAGCCGTCTATGAACAAAACAGCGCTAATGACGGCAGTTGCAAGCAGGAATATCTTATCGAGCTTAAATGTTGTGACATTTACACCTTTAAGCGGCGCTTTTGACAGTCGTGTAGTTGCTATAAGGAGCATTATCGAAAGGCCAAGTGTCATCATAAGAAGGTTACTGCCAAGTCCCGCCCCTATCGCTGTACCATAAGACCCTCCCGCTGCAGCATAAATTACTATCGCGATCTCTGGAAGAGTAGTGGCCACACTTAATAGTGTGCGGCCTACGAATTTTGCACCGTATTTTTTTGAGAGATGCTCTGCGCCATATGCAAGTAGAAAGCTTGCAATAGTGAGCTCTGTGAGCCAGAGCAGCATTGTCAAAAGGTTTTCTGGCTAGTTAGTGGTGCTTGTCAACGGCATACGCAATATAAATTAGTTAATGGGCGTGGGGATTGTCTCGATCTACTTGATTTTTCTTACTACCAATATTTTTTTCGGTCTTGCATACGAATAGACATGTATAGCAGTTAATTTGCAATGTCGCACATATTATATCAGTTTGATTGCAAATGTTGCTCACATTAGTCTAAATGCCAGAGGAGGTGGCGAGCGACTTGCCATCGCCACGATAAGGGGGCTTTCATCGATGGGAATCGATGTCGAGCTTGCCACCATGGAAAAGCCCGATGCAACGTTGATACGAGATGCCTATGGCATAGAGATAGGTCGCGATATCAAGAAAATAAGGACACTCAACATCCTCCAGAAACATAGGGCCCAAAATTATGGTATCACGGTAAATACGCATGGTGATATGCTCCCATTTTACCAAAAAGACTTTACGAAAAAAAACTCGATCATATATTGCCACTATCCTATCGCAGGCTATTTGATAGACTGCTGCAACGCTGAATACCTAGCAGTCCTCGAGAACCTATGTCTTTCACGCATGGCACCAGAATTGCGAAGTAGCTACTACCAGACAGCAAGACGGGCCTACACAAAAATGATGTTAAATTCTACTGTGCTCACTAACTCCAAATTTAGCCAGAATGCGATTTTTAAGGCATTCGGCGTAGATTCCGTCGTCCTGCACCCGCCTGTCGATGTTGATGAATTTCGCAATGCCTCGCTTTCATCAAATGTCCGAGATGACTCTATATTGGTGATCTGCCGCTTCCACCCAAGCAAAAAGATAGAGAATGCGATACGCGTTGCCAAGCTACTTCGCCAGAACGAGGTAGGAACACACATGAATATTGTGGGCAACATGCCTCCGGATGGCAATGGATACTTGGATTATTTGCGTCATCTTGTAAGGCACTACGACTTGGAAGGTTTTATCAGATTCGAGCTAAACGTCAGGTATGATAGGCTGCTTGACCTTATGCGCAGGTCAAAGGTTTACCTTCATCCGTTGCCAGGAGAACCCTTTGGTATGTCTACTGTGGAGGCAATGAGCGCAGGTATGATTCCTGTTGTTCCGGATATAGGAGGCCATACGGAATTTGTCCCTGCAAGATATCAGTTCCACACTTTTAGGCAAGGAGTACAAGCAGTAGCGGCAGCGCTTGATGCACCGGCCTCAGAACGGATCCAGATAAGTCATTTGACACAAAAATATTCTGTTGCAAACTACATCAAGAGATTCCAGCAAATAGTCGCAGAAGTTCTTGATATTAGCAAAAAGCCTCTGCGATCAAATCCTGTAATTTCAGGTTCAAAGAAGCCGTCAGAATTCATGGCGTCTTGAGATATCTAGCTCGCGTATAGACATATGCTGTATCAACCATCTGTTCAGTAGTCCAGAGTGTGGGTAAGGTGAGAGTGCCTATCAACTCCAGACCAAATCTGGCAATGACGCTTCCCCATCCCCAACTGGTCTTGTCCCTCGTAAATGGCTTCATCAAATGGCTTCCCATAAAATTAAATCCAGCGCTGCCCCTCATCCTCTCATCTGAGAGTACTTGTGGGATGAGACTATTAGCCAGCATCTCTCCCATTTCTGGCAGGCCGGAGATGAAGAACATGGGCTTGGACAAGTCCAAGGTGTGATAGTCAAAGTTTGTCGCATCTGCCCTTATTGCCTTAAAATTGATGCCTGTCACAGACGATACTGCATCTTGTACTTGCACAAGATCGTCATCGATTTCTATGGCATATGAGCCCATTCTAAGAAGACTCGCACAATATGCTACTCTCCCGTCGCCAGCACCTACATCCACAAGTTGCTCAAACCCAAGCGACTTTGCTTCAAGGGCAAGCGCGTAAGCCGACATCATCCAGGTAGGATAAAAGGGTTGGTAACACGTATCGTGCTTTTTACTGCTCAGCCAGTAATTGTTGATATCCCCTTCATAAATTATGCACTTAATGCCAGAAACTACTGCGTTGTGCGACCTAAAGTATATCGGATTGGCTGCTACATACCTATGCAGCGATTCAAGTATATCGTTGCTTATTGGAAGAAATTTAGAGTAGGATACAGGTAGTATTTCTGTGAGCAGGCTTCTCGGACTTTTGTAGCAGCGCCCGAATTCGTTCTTCAGCAATCCTATTGCCTTTGAAATAGAATGATCGATTGCCACGTCTTCGTCAGTAGACTGACTCCGCACTTGGGCGCAAACCCCTCCTGAAACTCTTATGGCCACATTCCTTGCATCGGTAAAGCCTTTTGCGCTTGTAGGTGTATATAGTTTCTGGATCCTCTATTATCTCGTGACACGTCTTTACCATACAACGGTCGCAAAAGCGCCGCTCTTCTGTGTACAATATATATCTCTCTGTTCCACAGATATGATAAGTTTTGAAATATATATTGTAGTGAAAATATATTGAATCTAGCCATGCCGGCTCGGGAGAAAATAAAAGAGAAAGAGGTAGAGCGTAGACTTCAAAATGAATATGTTGAAACTATATGAGATCTAGCTTCAATATTGATTTACCGTCGCACTGCATGCCATTCCTAGTTTTAATAATAATCTCCAAAAGCAAATGTTTATGAATGAACTGCTATGACCATTTAGCCATGTGGTCAAGCGTGGTGCTGTTTGTTCTCACTTTTGCTGTCTTTGGACTTTTGTTAGGCTTTGCGGCGATTTACGATACAAACCAACAAGGTCAAAGAGATGGGGCCAGGATACAAGAAAATGTCACCGCCAATGTGACACGAGATGGCGGCTCTAGCAGTGCTACTGCAAACGAAGAAAGCGGCCGGTAAAAAATTTTATTGGTAGAATTTCTTACTTGCTTAATTTTTTTGCCAAAAGCTGTGGTACTTCTGCTGGACGCTTTGCAACCGGCACATTTGCCCTTGCATAGTTGGCAACTTTTGATTCTGCAGAACCATAATTGCCATACACTATTGCGCCAGCATGACCCATTCTCTTCTCCTTTGGCGCTGATCGTCCCGCGATGTATGCAATCACTGGCTTCGTGAAGCTTGTTTGCATTATGTATTGTGCCAGCTGTTCCTCCGCGTCTCCACCTATCTCGCCTACCACTACGACCGATTCGACGTCCTTTCTGTTCCTCACAAGGTTAAATGCTTCAATAAGATTTGTACCATTAATTGGATCACCTCCAATGCCAAGGCATAGCCTCTGGCCAAAGCCTTCGATCGTGAGGTGGTACGAAACTTCATACATCAGCGTTCCGCTGCGGGAAAGTACTACCGTGGTCCCGGCCTTGAAGGGTTGGGCTGGCATAATCCCAATCTTCATTATTTCTGGCACGATAACCCCTGGGGTATTGGGGCCGATCATCATCGCGCCCTTTTTCGTAGCATACTCTAGAATTTTTATTGTGTCGATGATTGGGATGTGCTCCGGAATTGCAACCAGCAACTTGATGCCGCTGTCAAGCGCTTCAATTGCAGCCTTGAGGAAAAAAGGAGCAGGAACAAAAATCCCAGATACTAGTGCGCCTGTGACCTTAACAGCTTCCCTCACTGTATTGTACACTGGCACGCCTTCAAAGATCTGTCCGCCCTTGCCTGGTGTTACTCCTGCAGCAATGTTTGTTCCATATGCCTTCATGAGCCGAGTGTGGGCCGATCCATAGCTACCGGTAATGCCCTGTATTATTACTGGCTTTCTACCAAAGTCTTTGTCCCCCTTGACCCCAACAAGGGTATCAAAGAGGTTGAATGTCTTTTCTATAGTTGCTGTCATTTCTCGATCATCTACCGTTGTTTGTATACTGCCGCGATTGCAGATTGTATTGCCTCTTCCACGGTATTATAGAGTTTTGCCCTGCTCCCATGGAGCATTTCTCTTGCTTTTTCCGACTCAGCGCCAGAGATTCTTGCAAAGACAGGTACATTTATCAGATTGTTCTCGTATGCATCGAGTATTGCCTGTGCAACAAGGTTAGTCCTAACAATGCCTCCAAAGAGATTCACAAGTATCGCTTCGACCCTATCGATTCTGCTTATCACCTTTAGTGCTTCATAGATTGTTTCAGTTGTGGCTCTTCCACCAAAGTCTAAGAATGCGCCTGCACTGCCGCCCGCGTCTGAGACCATGTCAAGAGTCGACATTACAAGGCCTGCTCCGTTGCCAATGATAGCTATATTGCCTTCAAGCTCGACTAGAGAAAAACCACTAACTTCAGCTTGTTTTTGCAACTCAGAAACATGCTCATATTTTTTTAGTTCAGGGTGTCTGAACATTGCATTATCATCAATTATTACCTTTGCATCAAGCGCCATTATCGAACCGTCGTCTAGAACAGCCATAGGATTTATCTCTGCAAGCTCTGCCTCTTTTTCATTTACCAGCTTTGATAGCTTGGTTGTGAAATCGACAAATGAAGTGACAGTTTCTCCTGTAAGACCCAGATTGAGTGCAGTCTCCTCGGATACTTGTGGGCTTAGCCCGTCGATCGGGATGTCAACCATCACTTTGCTCTCGGCATTTTCAATCTCAATACCTCCCTCAGAAGAAGATATTAGAGAATAACATCGCTTGCTCCTGTTGAGGAATAGTGACAGGTAGATCTCTTTTTTTATATTGGCCATCTCTTCAAGCAAAATTCCACGAGGAAATTCTCCCTTGACCTCTTTGTGCAGGAGCTCATTGAATTTGTCCACAAGCTCGGTTTCACTTTTGCACTTGGCGATTGCCCCAGCTTTGCCTCTTCCACCGACGGTCAGTTGAGATTTCAGTACAAGAGGATAGCCAAGTTTCTTAGCACCCTCTCTTGCTTGTTCTATGCTATGAGCTAGGTGTGAGCTAGGTATCCTGATGCCATATTGATCAAAAAGTTCCTTGCCCTGATATTCTAGCAATCTCATATTTTTAGCAAAGAATCAATCATTGCTATTTATAAATTAAATTCTTGCATGTTATTATAAGCACCCACTAAACGCTAGCACGATTCAGGGGCTAAAGATAGAGATATCTATTCGAATTATCTTCTACAAAATGGGCAGAGGGATGAGGCAAGCAATTGAAGTCGATAATGTAAATGGCCAATACTTTGTTATTCTCCTGATGACGTTTCTAAGCTAGTTTTTCGCCGCCGTTCCCTGCGGAAGCTCATCCTCGTTATCACGGCGTAAATGAGTGAAGCGGCAGCAAGACTTGGGATTGTCGCACCTATGCTTAGCAGATGTGGCATATAAATAGGCGACAGCGGAGACAGAATATAGTTTATCAGGATTCCAAATGTCCATGCGATTATTGCAGGAATTCCAATACCCAGCCCGTTCTGGTTCGTATAAAGCATCTGATCTGTGTATTTTTGCCTCCTTACAATGTAATAGTCTGTGAGTACTACTCCGAACAGTGGCACGAATATCGCTCCTATTAGAAACAGGAAGACTTCGTACTCTTGGATTGAAACCACCGTCGCTAGTACGGCACTTATTGCCGTGAACCCGACTACCAGAGGCTTTTGGCCGACCTTTGAAAATATATCCTGAGTCGATACAGACGCGGAATAAACGTCCGCAAAAGCATTGTCAGCTTCGTCAACTATCAAAAGAAGCATGAGAAATCCAAAGAACATTGCCTGTATAGCAACGACAATCGCAACCACGTCAGAAGTTCCGATCAAAACGCCGCCAAAGTAGAACAGAATGTTCGTCATTGTAAAGCC
>JALZFN010000092.1 GCA_030861545.1 Thermoproteota archaeon
GCGCAAAGCTTTCCAATTTCTGTTACATACGTTCAGTCTTCACATATTTGTGCCTTTTTTCCTCATTTTCCGAAAAATCTTTTAGCCTATGTTCAGAGGTTAAATGAGTATAATTGATATCTGAAAAACCCTTGCATAATTTGTAATATGGTGCAATGTAACTTAATATCCAAAAATTTACATTTACGATAATAACATATTGCTATACTAATAATTCTATATATATAGTTGCGATATACGAGAGCACTGGCCAGCAACGTGTTACTCAACTGGACGGCTTTCTGCTACCGTGCTACCTGCTGTTTTCTACTTGTTCGACGCTTCATTTATTGAAGCATATTTCTTCTTGTTATAAGACTCTGCTGATCCATCTTATTGGAGATTATCCGACAAAGACAAGATGTATAAAAAAGTGAATAGCGATTGAATTCTTTTACATCTTTATGCCCCTTCTTTTTTTCTTGCATCCAGCTAGGTCATGATGGTAGAAAATATCGCTGCTTGTGCATCTCTTTCTGATACAATAATGGGTTGTATTTTGATTAACTGGACAATATTTTTTGCAGCCTTGTCTAAAGTGGATTAATGGCTTAATTATATTATAATGGAACAATGGCAAAGGCAATGGATATTAAACCTGATGGCCTCTTATAATGGCAACAGATTACTGGCAGCAAAAAGAATGGCTGAAATTTCTAAAAAAGAAATACGAGACTGCTGGAAGCTATTAGATGAAGCTGTGCCAATGAATGCTGTGGAACGCGAAAGATATTGTTCGCTTGGAATAGCTGATTGATATATATATCTAATAATCATGGCAGTCAAACTTTTGGTCTGTTGTAAAAGATCTAGAGAAAATTAAATCGGAACAATGAGCTTACGGGCCAGTAGAGCACATAACACGTGAATTGCATTATTAGCATCACATAAACATCTCCCAGATATCATCAATCGTTACTCTCACCTCTTACATGATTAATGAGACAATTGAGTCAGCAAAGTTTTTCGCCACCACTGACTGCATCAAGTCGGATTGTCAAAATATTATAACGTATAGTAGTGAATGCAGCAATACCTATCCTTTAAGTGGTCTTACTGGAATTTTACGGTGTGTGTGTCTTTTTTTGAATGCTTTTTGATAACAGAGCTGATGATATGGCATGCTATGCAAACACACACAAACGCCAAAGCCCTTGAATACTCTCTCGCTCGAGCAGGTACCTATAGTTAAAATGCAAACATAGCTTAGACTCCCATGCGATGATAACAAGTCAGATTCCTATTTTAAGGCAGAGATGTTGCAAATAATTGTAATTTGACATCTTAACGCTCAAATACTGTTACGATGCTTATAAAAGCAGATGGAATCGCCGGTAACAAGTAAACTTAGTCAAGAGGAAATAGTTTACCTTGATTGGAACAACGCTCTTGATATTCTAGAAAGAGCACACAGATCAGGCCTCTTTGTTTTAATCATTGGTCCAAAGGGCACTGGCAAGACCACCCTTGTAAGAAGATTTGCTTCAGAAATGAAAAAGGATCTTGATTCTGTCAATTTTTCACTTCGCACAAGAGAGTCGCATCTCGTAGGATCAAGGACCCTGGACAAGGGCGAAATAAGCTTTGTAGAAGGCGTACTGGTAAAGGCAATGCGCAACGGCACTATGCTGTATCTTGATGAGCTAAATGCGGCGGAGGCAGACGTGTTGCTAAGGCTTGACGAAGCACTTGACGACAGGCGTCAGCTCGTGCTAAAAGAAGCGGAAGGACAAATTGTTAAGGCGGTCGAGGACTGGTTTGTAATAGCCACGATTAATCCATTATCGCATGTTGGTACAAAAGAGTTGCCCCCGCAGCTCCTGAGTAGATTTCCTGTGAGGATGAGGCTTGACTATCCGCCGGAGGATATCGAGCTTGACATTGTCCGGCGCCATATGACGATTGGCGACTCACAGATCAAGGATGTCAAGCACGCAATCCAGCTAGCAAAGAGCTTGCGTGAAGCGGCAGAAGTTGAAGAACTGTATTACAGCCCGTCGATACGCGAGACAATAGCTTTTGCCAAGATGCTCAATACTGGACTTTCTGGCAGGCAGACCGCCGAAGTTGTATATGCAAATACGTATGATCAGTGGGGTCAAGTCGAGTATCAAAAAGTGATGGACATGATAACTTCGATCTTTGGCGACGGATAAATGGTGGTCAAGATCGCAGGCTCTGCAATGCGAAACGATGTTCTGCTCGACATTGCAACTTTTCTTGCCAGAAGGTGGTCCGA
>JALZFN010000100.1 GCA_030861545.1 Thermoproteota archaeon
GTTTACTTTTAGCTCGGAAATTACCTTGGTCATTGTATTTAGCATTTCATCAAGTAGTATTGCGGCCATCGGAAGCGTAAAGCGTTCATTTGCAGAGTTTGAGAGGTCTCGCTCATGCCACAATGCAATGTTTTCCATCGACACATTGACAAGTGACCGTAGCATCTTTGCAAGGGAAGATACTCGCTCACTTTTTATTGGATTGCGCTTGACCGGTACGGCGCTGCTTCCCATCTGCCCTTTCCGGAAAGGCTCGGCTACTTCGCCTATCTCGGTCCGCTGGAGGTTCCTGATCTCAATGGCAATCTTATCAAGTGTCGAGCCAATAAGTGCGATGCAAAACTGCATCTCTGCAAACCGCTCTCGGGGGACAACCTGCGTTGCGGCGTCTACCGAATGGAGCCCAAGGTTGCATGCAACAATTTTTTGCACTTCAAGCGCCTTGGTGCCCATTAATGAGCCTGTGCCTACCACGCCAAGTGTCTTGCACAGTAGAAAGCGTTTTTTGCCTTCTTTAATTCGCTCGATATGCTTGGCCATTTCTGCCGCCCATATTGCAAATTTCAAGCCAAAGGAAATGATGCTGGCATGCTGCCCATGTGTCCTACCGACCGCTGGAAGTTCCTTGAACTGAACCGCCCTGTCTATCAGAAGATGAGCAAGTATGCCAATCTTTGATTCAATTACTGAAAATGCGTCGCGCATCTGCATGCAAGTAGACGTGTCTATGACGTCATTGCTTGTCAGCCCATAATGGATCCATAGCTTCGATTCAGGAGAGAGTTGCTCATTCAACGCCTCAACCATCGCTGCTGTGTCGTGCTCGCTGACTGCCTCAAGCTCATTTACCCGGGCGACTGTGACTTTGCCCGAACTAGCTTGTTTTGAAATTTCATTGGCTGCCTCAGCTGGGATCAAACCTAACTGCGCCTGTGCTTGTGCTACAGTTGCCTCAAAATCAAGCTGATACCTCAGACGCCTTTCGTCCTCAAATATCTCTCGTATCTCGTTGCTACCGTAGCGTCCTGAGTCTATCGGCAGTATTGGCATCGCTTTCAAGAATAGTCGACGAAGCGACGAAAATAAATCTTGCCGGCGGATATTCGACCTAGAAGTTTATTTTAAAAGTTTGACATACCGAATATCGGCTTTAATCTATAAAAGGTATTCTTGTTGTTAGCCTTTAGGTATAGGGTCTTGCCACTAATATTGTCTTTAGGGTTAGACTGTTTGTGTGAAAGGTAGTCTTATTTTAGATAGAAATGGCTCATGATGCAAAAAGCATGGCAGCGAAATCCAAGCGCTGCAATACCACTCTGGCCGCGATAGGGGTAAATGATTTAAGATATTAGCTACCTATCAGCTAAGCGGCTACAGAAAACAACACCCTGTTTCATGATCTGGCTGAGTAGATACTCCGCTTTACGGCATCGCTCATATTAACCACCTGATAGGAACCTTGCCTCATAGCGTATCATACAAAAAGACGCTAAGCCTATTGGTCATGTTAAACAAATAGGGCACTCATTTTGCCTATTCGTAGGCCGGGCAAGGCTTATAATTACTTTACAAGACATACCAGTAACATATTGGACGAACTTATTACTAAGAGTGGCAATCATCGTGTTAGGAAGATAAACGATCTTGAGTACAGAATAGACGCAGACCCGGCTAAGGCTATGAACGTCCCGGTCACGATTTACGCTAATGATTTGCTGATATCGAAAATGGTGACTGATAGGACGGTCGACCAGGCTGCAAACGTTGCTACCCTTCCTGGTATCAGAAAGCATGTAGTCGTGCTGCCTGACGGTCACGAAGGCTATGGCTTTCCTGTCGGCGGGGTTGCTGCAACTGATCTTGAAGAAGGTGTGATAAGCCCGGGCGGAGTCGGGTACGACATTAACTGTGGTGTGCGCCTGATTAGGACAAACCTAACAGAAGGCAATGCTAGGCCACAGCTAAAGGACTTGGTTAACGAGCTTTTTGGCTCAATCCCCTCTGGCGTTGGAAGCAAAGGAGCCATCAAGCTGACAAATACAGAGCTTGACGAATTACTAGTAGAAGGTGTGAAGTGGGCCGTCCGGCGCGACTATGGTGTCGAGGACGATATTGATGTATGTGAAGAAGGCGGAAATATGGCTGGAGCCGATCCTGCGAGCGTCTCAGAGACTGCGAGGAAGAGGGGTATACCTCAGCTTGGGAGTTTGGGCTCTGGCAACCACTTCCTTGAAGTGCAAAAGGTAGATAAGATCTTTGACGAGCAGGCGGCCAAGGCAATGGGCATTTATCAAACTGGTCAGATAACCGTGCTTATCCACTGCGGGTCGCGGGGCTTTGGCCACCAGATATGCACTGATTATTTGCGCGTCTCTGAATCAGCTCTCAGAAAATACAGATTGACGCTAGCAGACAGAGAGCTTGCATGCGTGCCAAACAATTCGAAAGAGGGAGAGGACTATCGCAAGGCGATGTATTGTGCTCTTAATTTTGCCTGGGCCAATCGACAGATGATAACACACTGGACAAGGAAAACCTTTGAGCGCGTCTTCAAATCAAAGGAAAGTAGTCTCGAGATGGGTCTTGTCTACGACGTTGCCCACAACATAGCCAAGATAGAGCGTCACAAGGTCGATGGCAACGGTCTTGCGAACCTCGTAGTCCATAGAAAGGGTGCTACAAGGGCGTTTCCTGCAGGCATGCAACAGGTGCCCAGCAAGTACCGGGGTATAGGCCAGCCAGTCATCATACCCGGCTCAATGGGCACTGCCAGCTGGATCCTGCTTGGCAAGAAAGAGTCACTTGATCTCAGCTTTGGATCTACTGCACATGGTGCAGGCCGGACCATGTCAAGGTCTGCTGCAAAGCGGAGTTACACAGCCGAGAGCGTGAAGAGTAGCTTGGAGTCAAAGGGAATCTATGTCAAGGCACTCACAAGGGAAGGTGTGGTGGAAGAAACACCAGACGCATACAAGGATGTCGACGCAGTTGCTAATGTATCGCATTCCCTTGGCATTGCTACCAAGGTGGTGAGACTTGTTCCAATAGGGGTGATAAAAGGCTAATGTCTTCCGATGACCCTGATATCGAAATAATCAAGGCACGCAAACTAAAAGAGCTTAGAGAAAAGGCAGCCGCGATAGAGAAGTCAAAAGCCAGCCAGAAGCAGCAGCAGACCCCGACAAAGTCTTCAAGAGAGATATTATCTGGTTATCTCTATGACAGAGGAGACAAAGTACTAGAGCTTGCTTATACGCAGTATCCTGTACAGACTGAAGCAATTGTCGCAAGGATCGCCCAACTGATCCTTGCTGGGGAGATAACAAGCAGGATATCGGGAGGCGAGCTTTTGGAGCTTTTCAGATCTGTGGGCCTTAACATAAGAGTCAATACAACAATAAAAGTAGAAGACAAAGGTAAGTTCATCTCGTTCTCTGAAAAACTCAAGCAGCAGCAGAACGATTTGTCTTGATAATAGGAACATTTATCCTGGATTTTCAGACAATTGACTTTAAGCCAGATGCCAAAATCGTCATCGACTTGCTGTCTGGCTACCAGAAGATTTGCCAGCTAGAAAACTCGTTTGCCCTAGATGCGCCGATACAGAGCGCTGGATGGTCTTTTGCTAAACTGTTTATGGCCGGTCAACTCGTGGAGAAGATATACACAGACAATGCTTACAATATCGAAGCTTCAAAAGGCAAAAAGTTTGAGGACAAATTCATTGTATGGCTTCAGAACGAATTGAAAAAAAGAGGTTGCACTGCACAGATAAAAATGGCGCCGGAAATGAAATCGATCTAGACTCTTCGTCCTCTTCTGCCGCCTGGCTTCCTTGTAGTGTCATGGGGCACTGGAGTAACATCATCGATCCTGCCAATTCGGAACCCTGCTCTTGCCAGTGCCCTAATGGCAGCTTGGGCGCCGGGCCCTGGAATTCTTGGGCCTACTCCACCAACGGCCCGCACCCGGATGTGAAGAGCGTTAATCCCCTTTCCTTTGGCCGACTCGGCAGCTGCTACAGCCGACTTCATGGCTGCATAAGGAGACGATTCGTAACGGTCAGCGGTAACGTGGCGTCCACCGGAACTGAACGAGATTGTCTCGCTTCCACTTAAATCGGTGATATGGACAAGCGTATTATTGTAACTGCTAAAAATGTGAGCTACCCCCCACTTTGTTTGGGAAATGTCACTTGTTGTTTCAGACATGCACTTGCATTCCAGATTTAGAGGGTTAAAAATGTTATCGCTCGTGGAAGTGCCTATAACCCCTGTTCTCAAGCAGCTTATTCATGACAAGGACGTCGCCAGATCCCCTTTGCACTCTACCTATGACATGCAGACAAATCCGTGCTTTCCTTGCAGCCAACTCCGCCTGGCTCAGTTTTGTGTGCGGAATAGTCGCTACGATCTCGTACTCTTCGCCGCCGTGAAAGACCAACTCGTGTGTGTCAAGGCTGTTTTCCAATGCAAACTTGTCTAGATTTTCTATAGCTGGAACACTATCAATTACAATATCGACGCGACTTTGGCATGCTAGCTCATAGAGCGATATTGCTAGACCATCGCTTGAATCGATTGACGATGAAAAATATTTGGCAAGCGTCATTCCAAAGCGCTGCCTCGGCCTAGGCTCAAGGACTGATTTGACTGCCTGCTTCCTGAACACGCTGCTGGATGTAGTAGCGTTTTGCAACAGAATAGCAAGTCCAGCTGGAGCAAATCCAAATCTGCCAGATATGACGACAATGTCTCCTGGCTTGGCCCCGTGTCTCTTTGGAACTTTGCCTGCAGCAAATCCAATCATGCTGCAATCAATAACGAGCTCGCAAGCCTCGTTTGTGTCTCCACCGACTATCTTAACTCCAAATTCATTTGACGCAATTGCAAAGCCTTCAGCAAGCCCTTTGATGTATGGCAACTTATAACTCGTCGGTATGCCAAGTGAAATTATTGCTGCGTTTGGGCTGATACCCTTTGCAACAAGATCGCTCACGCACGAGACAACACTTTTTCGTGCCACCTGCCAGGGTTTCATACCACGTGGCACATCAGTGCTTGCAACTAGCATGTCGCTCTTAAAAACAATGTTGTCATCAAGCAGCACAACGTCGTCAAGGTCGCTTATGCCAAGGTTATTAGCAAAGATCCTGATAATCTCTTTTTCATCTAACTTGGTCATATACTGCCTGAACCTTTTCGCTAGTCTTCTTGTAGAGGCTCTGCGCTTTGTCTGATCTAGATTCAACAGATATTCTGATCGCGTGTTCGGTATTTGATGGTCTGATCAGTACCCATGAGTCTTCGTCTATTATTGCCTTGACGCCATCTTCTGTCACTATAGATGACGACTCACTTTTGAACACATCGGGCAGCTTCTCGATCACTGCCCTATGCACCGATGAATCAGCTACAATCTTCGATCGTATCTGCGTAAATTGCGAGGCAATCTTTCTGCATTCGTCTAGAGTCTTCTTGTCAAGCGTTGAGATTGTTGCAGCCGCCAATAGGCCGTCCCTGCACATATTAATCCTAGGCATGATAAAACCTGCACTACTGCCC
>JALZFN010000103.1 GCA_030861545.1 Thermoproteota archaeon
AGCAGTAGCATTTATAGAGAAATTCGCACTTGAGATGTCTCAACTTCAGATTAAGGAGCCTGATTCGTATCTGAAGAAACAAGACATACCACGGGCTAAGTGAAAATATACTACAATTAATAACGACCATGAAGGGTTGTTTGATTACTGAGGCTAAAAAGAATATTAGTATCTTTTGTAGTAACAAATTTGTTAAAACATAAATAAGACATTGCTCGCTTTTCAGCCTACATGGACGGCTTGGACCGTATGTTGCAGCGGCTATAGCAACTGCATCAGCAGGCATGGTGCATGTAATGATGGGTCCGAACTCCCTTGAGTTTAACCTTAATCAAGGCATATTATTCATTGCAGGGGGAATCGCTCAGATATTCTGGATTATACCGATGATAAGAAGATGTGATAAGAAGATGGGGGCTACCTTGGTGTGCGATAGGGATTGCAGGCATGATTGTATTTATGGCTATTTAGATCATAACAAGAATGCCAGGTAATCTGCATACCCTAAAAAGATGCTCAGGTTGACGTTTGGCACGCTAACGCCATGGGTCAGTATTCTGATATTGAACAGTCAGGCACGGGAGGAACAAAGTTTCTCCGAGGATACCAGATAACTGATGACAATGGAACCGTTCGATTTACAACGATTTACCCAGCATGGTATCAAGGAAGGGCAGTACATCTGCACTTTAAAGTTCAAATGTTTGAAGGCTCAGAAGAGACTTTAGAATTCACGTCGCAATTCTTCTTTAACGACACAATTAGTGATCAAGTATACGTGGCTCTGACACAAGTAACAAGTATACGACGCGAGGAAAAGTATGGAAATAAATAATGTTGCTTCACGGAATGAAACTCTCTGGCTGGTTCAACAACTATTGCTCCTCTTATTTCGCTGAAGTATCAGAACTAACATGATTCTCAACACAGAGCTTCACAGACGAAGACCAAATGATACTGATAATGGCGGGGGGTTTGAGAGTTCAAATTCATAGTACTAAGGAGGCTTTCATAAATCAAGGCAGTGGCGGCTGGTTAAGAGGTGGCGGGTGTCTTAGACCTCCTTGTTCTTCTTCTCTGGCGACAGCTCCATAGATGGGAGTATTACCAAAGTGGTGATTTACTTTTGAAGGGTCTGGGAAGATGCTTATGATTTTTCCGGATATCTTGATTGTAGTAGGTACATCTACTATTGGAGCGTCTGGCATGCTAATCGTAGAATTGCCGATATATGTCATTGTGCCATTTTCATTGGATGAAACATTTGATAGTACAAAATTTGTGATTACATGAGTGTGCTCTCCCGATCCATTTATCATTATCATTCGGAGATTTGCATTAAACCGCGCAGCGGCCATCGGACTGGAAGTATTATTACCTTCACTATTTCCTGCAGTTGACATCGTCGTCTCATTGAACGAAAGCAAGTTGCCTCTCCAGAATCCAAAAACAACCCATGCGGGCTGGCCAGACTCATTATTCTGAATACTGGCAATAGGTCCAAAGGAAAAATTCCTTGCTTGCGCAAACGGAAATTGCTCAAATGGAAGAGGGTATCGTTCTGGGGGTCCTTGCGGTAGTCCCTGATTATTATTATTACCATCACCACCAGGTGCAAAAGGAGGTCCTTGTTGTGCATTGACAGAAGTGTTACCGAACGAAATAGATGCTGTAACCAATACGGAAAGCAGAAAGGCAATGAAAACAAAATATAAGAAGCCTTTTTTCATCGTAGTCGAAAATAGCGCCAAATCCTATATTAATGTTTGAAATGAAAGGATTGATAGTATTGTATACAATGAACTACTTTAGCCTCTTCCGCCACCACTACTAAATTCTTGAATTCTGTCATTGCCGGTGTCAGTTACATAGACTCTTCCATCTGTACTTACAGCGACTCCTACAGGATTGTTAAATTGCCCATTAGCGGATCCACTTGAACCCCATTTAGTTATGAAATTGCCGTTGTTGTCAAAAACTTGAACACGGTTATTGGCCCTATCCACTACGAAAATATTGCCAGATGATGCGTCTATTGCTATTCCTGAAGGGGAACTGAATTGTCCATCTCCGGAACCTGACGTTCCCCACTTACCTAGGAAGTTTCCGTTGTTGTCAAACTTTTGAACGCGATCGTTTCCATTGTCTACTACATAAATAATGCCTTGAGAATCGATGGCTATATCTGCAGGATTCATGAATTGACCATCATTTGAACCTGGGCTGCCCCAGCTTAAGATGAAATTGCCATTGCTATCAAACTTTTGTATGTTGTTATTTTCCCCAAAGTCTCCTACATACACAAAACCTTCAGCATCTACTGCAATTCCTGCAGGGTTTATGAACTGGCCCTGGCCTAATCCAGTAGAACCCCATAAGCCAAGAAAAGCACCATCGGATGTGAATTTCTGTACTGCCTGTTCTGCATCACCCCAATCTGTTACATATGCAATATCGTTAGTATCTATTGCTATGGAAGCGGGATTAGCAAAACCTCCTCCTCCAGTTCCAAGGTAGCCCCATGAAAGTATGAATGTCCCATTAGAGGAAAATTTCTGCACTTGATTTGACAGAGCAGTCCAATCAGTCACATAGACATTGCCTGCGGAGTCTGTTGCAATATCAAAAGGTTGACTGAACTGACCAAATCCTCTTCCAGAGCTTCCCCATGTTGTGATAAAGGAATAATCACTACTAGTGTTGTTATTTTGTTGCTGCGCAAAAGATGGTGTCAGTATATATGACATAACAAATAGTGCAGTCATGCCTATAACGACTAGATTATTCATATTTACCAAGACAGAATTTAATGTATATAAAGAGATATACAGATACGTCAGTAAAA
>JALZFN010000125.1 GCA_030861545.1 Thermoproteota archaeon
CAAAGGGTAGAGAATTCATGCAGCTATTGCAGACGTACATCCCCCTCAAAGTCAAGACCTCTGAAGTCATGCGCCGCCTGATCGGAAGATGGTTTAAGAATCTCCGATGGATAGGAATGATGGGAAGCGCTTCAGGTTATACGCTGCAGTGGACTAGCGACGATGGTTCATTCCAGATTAACCTAAGAATGATCGCGGACTATATTGTCATTGAGACCGACGCATCGACCGAGAAAGAAAAGCTCCAGGCGATGGTTGGGTCATATGCCATCTATGAACATATAACAAAGGCCATGCAGAGCATAGTTGATGTCTATCCGCTTGATCATCATCGAAACATTAACGCAATTAATTAGCTTTAGCAAGCGATTCTGTTATCAGCGACAGCGCCTTTGTTGGGTTTGAAAGCACTAGCCAAAAACTATAGCCGCTCTTGTTAAGAGCTCTTACTGTGATTGCCACAATAATTGCCACAGCTATGAGTGCCACCATAATGGATGAAGGTAAAACACCCAGAGATGATATCAGCAGCCCATCTACATAATACGAGCCGTCTATCAAAAAGGGCCAGAAGATTGGGTTTGCTGGGTGGTGGAGACAATCGACAAATACATGAGACAGACTGCCTATAGCAGCAGATGCAAAAAGGGCAGCATCTATCTTGACATTAGTAAATCCATGTATCCCCCATCTTTCCACACCAATCTTGCCTATCATCTTGACAAAAAGAATAGCGAGGGCAGCATCTATAGTTACTGCTCCTACAATTGAATGCAAAATAAGCCTGTCAGGAGCAGAGGAACATGGAAAGTTCCAGCCGCAAAATACCGACCATCCAAATATCCAGGATACCAGAGGTTCGATATCCGGAATGACCGCACCAACTGTCAAAGCCGCAAAATGCAGTTTTCTGACCCGTGGCTTAAGCGGCCAGACAAAAGCAACATGAAGGGGAGTGAGCGTCATTAATTGATTTTGCCCAGTATTGCTTCCAGCTATAAAATTTTTTTGATAAAGTAAAATAAGATTCTTCTATTGACATTTTAAACAATCCCTATTCCTCATGCCTGATTTTTCCATATATAGATGCATGGCCCGCCTTGGCTTGAGAACCCTACACTGTCAATCGCGCTGATCTGTGTCGGTCTTGTTCTCCTGTTGCTGTCAATACGCATGAAGAGAAGGCAGTCTGGGTCCAAGCAAGGCTACAACTTTGAATGGAAGGTTTTCGGACACAAGATCCTAGATACAAGCAATAGGTGGATGGCTTTCTCAGCATTTTTAGGCTTGGTGGCTGTTGGCTCCCACTATTTAGCAGAATATACATTCCACATTTATGATGTTACTCCAGTTGACCGCTTCACTCATGGCCTTTCTGGGATGGCAGTAACAGCTATTGTACTAAATGTCAATCTTACTAGGGGAAGAAAAGTCTATTATCCCACTGCTATTGGAGCGTCGTGGGTCGCATTTATTCTCTGGGAGGTGTATGAATGGCTGTCCTTAATGTTTGACCCAAACACCACAATTCAGACAACTCCATGGGATCTAGCGATAGATTTGTGGATAGACTCGCTGGGTGCTCTGGCAGTATGCTTCATTTATGATGAATTCAATGAGGACAACTGACTGTGACCTATTTCAAGCAATACGGGTCAATTAATCCCGATACATTACATATACTATTATCAGAAATGACAACAATCATTGGTATCAAGACCAAGGAAGGGGTTGTGCTGGGCTCTGACAAGAGGGCAAGCAAGGGCTTTTTCATTGGCTCAAAAATAACTCAAAAGATAACCAAAATAGATGACACACTAGCAGTGGCAATAGCGGGACAGTTGTCCGATGCCGAGTATTTGATCAAAGTAGCAAAGGCAGAGCGCAATCTAGCTGAGCTGCGGAGGGGTTTCCCACTCACAGCCAAGGAATCTGCAAGATTGATCGCAAATCTTGCATACTCTGGCCTAAAGAACTATCAGCCTTATTTCGTTGAATTGCTGGTCGCCGGTGTTGACCATGAAGGCGGGCACGTATATACAGCGGACATGAGCGGCGCGATAACAAGCGAGGATTTTGCCTCCTCAGGCTCAGGCTCGCCTATTGCGTATGGAGTGCTTGAGAGCATGTACCACAAAGAGATCACAAACGAAGAGGCCAAAGCGATGGCTACAAAAGCAGTGGCTGCAGCGATGGAGAGAGACCCTGGCTCGGGCAACGGGATAGAGGTACTTGCCATCCCGAACTTGTTGGCAACAGTGGAGGTGAAAAAGTAGAGATGGCTGAAACAGCAGGAGGAGGAGGGAACATTGGTGCCGGAGGAAGGTATCCGTACTTTTATGGACCTGAGGGCCGACTGGTACTGGTTGATAGCGCCCTTGAAGCGGTAAGCAGGGGATCAACCACAATAGGGATCAAGACGCCAGCATTTGCTCTCCTAGCAAGCCACATTAAGCCAGTCCGACCATTGATAGATCCCGCTGAGAAGATATTTGCAATTGATGGCCATGTCGGCGCAACAGGATCAGGATACATAGGCGATATATTGCAGCTGATTGACGAGCTAAGGCTTGAGGCACAAAAGCATCGGCTCAACTTTGAAAGCCCGATAGATGTCGGCTCCCTTACAAAGCACCTGGGGTCATTCCTGCACAATTATACTGTGTACGCAGTTAGGCCACAGGCTGCATCCGTGATCATAGCTGGTGTCGACCCTGCTGGTGTGCAGCTTTATCAGGTGGACCCTAGCGGGACATTCTTCCGTGGCTCAGGATTTGCAATAGGCCAGTCGGCTGAAGTAGCGCTAGACGTACTACAGCGTGAGTATAGTGCAGATATGAGCATCGACCAGGCTGTCGCATTGAGCAATAAGGCGATAGAAAGGGCGCTTGGAGAGCGGCCTATTGTGGAAATAGGAGTGGTTAACGCAAAGGAGGGCAGCAGGTTCCAAAAGCTACACTAGCTTTTCTTTTATGAAGCAAGAGGCTTTATTTCTGGGCTCTTCCACTTGTTTGCCCAACGCGCCAGATCTTTTATTATCACTTCAAGCTCTCTTGCTTGAGGAGTGATACTATATTCTACCCTTGGTGGCACCTCGGGATAGATCTTTTTTGTCACAAGCCCTTCGCGCTCTAGTTCGAGCAGCCGCTCTGACAGCACGGTGCTGCTGATGCCGGGCAACGATCTCTTGAGTTCGTTAAACCTGATCACTTCTTGTGTGCTTAGATTTTTCAAAATGTGGAGCGACCATCTTCTGCCTAGCAGCTCCCATACATTGACGACTATTGCACATGCGGCACGTGTCCTGCCGTCTTGGAGTTCTTCTGGCATACATAGTAGCAATTACTTACCTGCTAATAAAATTAATGTAACGCAGTACTCTGAAGCTGGCAAGGGAGAGGTCATATATTGCTATTGTTGCTTTTCGTTTTGCTCGATCCCTGGGCTAAAATAGGATTTGCGCGGCCGTTGCTTTTGTTAAGTTATCATATCTGCATATTCTCCAGTTTGACCCGATGGTGATGAATCGTATCCCTAGCTGGTTCAAGCTTTTTGTGGACTTTCTGAAGTGGTCGGCGTGGGTTTTTCAAGGATAAAATCGAGCATTCAATCCAATCTATTGTCTTTCGGCTCTTGGGAGTCATCGTCCACGTCAACCAATCCAATTCCTCCTATTTTTCAAGATATTGGTAAGAGCATCTTAGCAATGAGAGGCGCTTGCCGGCGTGCCAATTATATTATTGACACTTTGTTTAATTTGTTCTGGTACAAGTACCTAAGTCAATTTTATTTTCTCTCCTTGAAACCCGGCTAGACGGTTAGACACTCGTATCGTATCATTTAATAGGTGTGGAGTGACGCCATCGCTGATGCGAACAAAAGACGTCCT
>JALZFN010000136.1 GCA_030861545.1 Thermoproteota archaeon
GTATGTCCTGAGCTCTTGGACGTAACGTCTAACGATCTCAAATACTCCATTGTCCTCTTCTGTGGGCAGCCGGCGCCGATATCGCTCCAGGATCATCCCTTCAGCCAAGCCCTTGTAGTATCTCACCCTGTGTCCGTAAAAAAATGGACGGATTGGCATTTCCACACATGCTTTAATTTTGGAACGCGCTTCTTTGGAACCCTTGGCGCAGTCAAGTCATTTTTAATAACAGTTTCTATGATTCTCCGGTATCGCTGTTTAGTGCCGTATACGTGTGTGTGTATATACCCATACTCTAGCTTTTGTATTAACAGCTACGAAAGTATCTGCTTAATAGAAACCAAGCCCTGTTACCAGACATATTAATTGGAGCAGTGCACTTTCTGCAAGCGCACGGTAATAGACGATAAGGGCCAGAGGACCGAAGATTTCGGCGTTATTAGGGACAAGAAGCATATCTGCGCACGATGCATGAAGGCTTTTGAATTTTCCCTAGGAAGCTAGAGTTACAGAACCTTTAATTAAAAGCAACTAGAGCCTCTTGTAGGCTGAAGGGTTTGGGAGACTTACGCAAAGATTATGTTCTTGACAAGTTTGTTGTCTTGCCTGAAGCTACCTATGCGGCAGCAGACGACGACATCTCCAGTGACCACGCTACTTGTCCATACTGCCCTGGCAATGAGTCGATGACGGAGCCAGCGATCCTTGCGCTCGTAGTCAAGGATGGCATGCTTCAGCGACTATCAGACAGCGAGGATAGCACAATAGACGACTGGTCGGTGAGGGTATTTCAGAGCAAAAAACCAGTAGTTGTAACTGGCTCTGCGACGGCCTACAGTGACAAGCCGTTGTACAGTGAGCCTGCATATGGTTACCATCAGATAGTGGTTGCATCACCAGATCACAAGCTGAGCCTGTCTCAGATTTCTGTCGAACAATGGGGCAACGTTCTTGTGGTCATTCAGGATCGCGTGAGGTGGCTTTACACGCAAAAGAGTGTGACGTATGTCTCTATCTATGTTAACAGCGGGGTCGGTGCAGGCGCGCAGGTAATGCATCCTCATCTAAACATTGTCACTTTTTCTACTATACCGCCGACTATTGATATGGAGGCAGAGGGATCACATAGGTTCATGAATGAAAACGGGAATTGTCCCTCTTGTAGCATTATTGGAGTAGAATCAAGCGGCCCGCGCCAGGTTCTTGCAACCGACAGCTTCCTTGCCTTTTGCCCCTGGGCTCCTACCTACCCCTATGAATTCTGGATCTATCCAAAAAGACATATCACTTCATTCTCAAAGATAACCCAAAAAGAGATTAACGATCTTGCGCTTATGCTCCGAGCGACGCTTGGTGGCATGTCGAAGGGGCTTGGAGACCCACCATTCAACCTTGCATTTCACCTCTCACCGGAGAAGAAGAATAGCCGCCTTATCCACTGGCACATTGAAGTTTATCCCCAAGTCAACACGTGGTCGGGCCTTGAGCGAGGATTTGGGGTTTTTATAAACAATGTCAGACCAGAGAAGTCAGCAGAGATATTGGGCTCAGCGTGCAGAAAAGAGCTGGCCGGGCTTGTGGGTATAGTATGAGTGTAACGCTGCATATGGTTATAGCAGATGCTACTCGTAGCGTTCAACAAAACTCAATGGATTATTCATGTGGGATCCATATCATTTTATTATGTGTAAGCCGTCACCCCCGTACTGACTGAAATTTGCTAGGTAGTGAGCTCAGTGTTTAGACGCCTCTATCGTTTTTTGCCGGCTGAAGTGACATTAATCCATATTAGAGCCGGCGAAAGTCTACTCATATCGGGATTTGCAGCAAGACCACATCATTTAATTATCAAATAGCAAAATAGAGTCATGGAGTAATAATGAAGCTGAAGCTGGAGGATTGGACCTCCCTTGCATCCCTTGGACTGTCGGCTATGTTTGTCGCCCTTTTGCTTTCATTTTACATCTTCTTAATCGGCCCCGGAGGCCAAGGACCAGAGCGCGTGATTGAACCTGGCAGCCTCCTCATACAGATCATCTTTATCTCTGCAGCCCCATCCCTTGCGCTAGCCGGCTCTGCATTTGCTATGGTAAAGTCATATGGCTCTCCTGTAGCAAGCATGTTCCTGATAGCGACTGGCATTATATTAATAGCAGGAATGAGCATCGGAGTAACGATGGTTCCAAGAATTCAAAGTCAGTATATTGTTGGAGCCGTAGCTGTAACACCATACATATTTGTGGGGGCTGGTGCAGGTGTTGTCGGAATAGGTGGGTACATGTTTGCTGTCTCACAAAAGAGGCACATCCACAGCAGGGATTTGGACGATCTTCGTTGAGAGAAAATACAGCTCATAGGTTTATTGAGATCGATGTGTCAAAAAACCCTGAGCCCATCAAGGTGTCAGACAACCTCCATTCAGTTTTTGACAAGGCTCACAAGGATAAGACCCCCGTTCTTGCGATAGTAACTGGTACCAAGCCGGACTTCTACAAGCAAGCACCACTTGCCCTTGAAGCTGTAAGGGAAGACCTACCAGTCTTTGTCATTGATACGGGCCAGCATTTTGATGAAGTACTTGGATTTGGCATAAAAGAGTTCAATTTGCAAAAGTTTGTTGGGTGTAACCTCCAGATACGCGGAGACCTGATGGAAAAAGCAAGCGAACTGATAATCAAGTTCGGATTTTTCGGCAGATACTGCAAGAAGCATTTTGACACTGAGTCACTGCTTCCATTGGTGCATGGAGATACGCTTGTGGCGGGCATTGCCCCACTTGCCTGGGTTTTCGGCATGGGTCAGAAGGTCGGCCAGAACGAGGCAGGCCTTCGCTCCATGAGCCCTGAAGCGATAAAGCTGATAAATCCACGACATCGGCCTACACCATCTGAAGTACAGAAATTTGTGACTAGCCAATTTGATGGCAAGTGGTTTATGGCAAGAGAAGAACCCTTTCCAGAGCAGATCGACACATGGATATGTTCCGCCGGTACTCAGTTCTTCTTTGCCCCCACGGAGCTTAATCGAGACAACCTGATAAGAGAGGGTTATCCAGAGGATTTTATCCACGTTGTAGGCAATTCCGTGGTAGATGCAATCGACATTAAAAGAAAGGAAAAACCGCACCAAAGTATTTTTAGTTTCTATCCTCAGCTGGAGAGAGACTACTGGATAAGGATCGATATCCACAGACGCGAAAACTTGACACAGAAGCGCTTTATGTCAATTATTGGAGGGCTTGTCGAGCTTATTGAGAACACGGACAAGAAAGTTGTCCTCGTAATGCTAAATGCCACTGTGGCTGCACTCAAGCAATACGGCCTTGAATTCAAGTTGCAAAAGCTTGCCGATCAGTATGCAGGCAAATTCTTGATGACGCCTCTATGGAAAGAGTACGCGCACGTCATTGAGTTCCTTGACAGTGGCCGGTGCTGGGCAGAAATGACAGATTCCGGCTCAATGCAAGAAGAGCTGCTATACTTTCCTAAGGTAACATCGCTGACGGTCAGGCTGAACACGGACAGGCCAGAAACGATATTTAATGCAAACAGCAACCTACTTGTCCCACCACTGAACGCGGGTTGGATTGTCTCAACGGTTAACGAGGCGTATAACAGCCAAGAAGGCCTTGGCCTCAAACTTCGGCACAAAAAGCAGATCTACGGCAAGCCAGGCCATGTATCAAAGAGCATCATCCGAATAATCAAAAAGGAATTTGAAAATGGTGATGCCAACTTTTACCCTTGGCTGCATCAGAGGCTTGGCCTTTGGAAGGAGAGCCAGAGGATTAACTACATGTAGTATTAGAAAGCAAACTTGCCCTTACGGATGCGGTGTCGCTTTCTATCTGCTGCAGTTGTAGCAAAAACATATGTTATCATCTGCTCATACGCTCTGCTCATCATTTGGTTGCGTCGTCTCATCATTTTCTTCTGAGTTTCTATCACTGAATCAAGCTTTAGCTCTACATTTCTTAGCCCTATGCTTTTGCCATAAATAGTAAAGCTGGGCACGTCTTGCGCTACAAGACCGTGCAGATGCGAAGAAACGCCCATCTGTCTGCCGCTGTAAATAAGGGTGCCAATCGACGTTTTGACCATATCTGCAAAAAATGACCCAATCTTGTTCTGGCCAGTGTCGACTTTGTTCCTGCCCCTCTTCATCTTAATGTTTCCATATGTCATTTTCAGATCAGATGTAGTAGTCATAGCGCCAATGTTCACCCATTCGCCAACATATGAGTGTCCGATGAACCCTGCATGAGCCTTATTCGTGTAGTCAGAAATTATGGAGTGTTCAACTTCACCTGCAACCCTGCAATTGTAGCCAATATAGCTTGCTTCAATAATCGTAAAGTGTTTTATCTGAGTCATTCCGCCAATATACGCTGGTCCTACTATCCTGCTTGTTGACACATAAGCACTTGGACCTATGTATATTCCACCATTTCTTACGTCAAGCAGCGTTCCAGGCTCTAGCGTAGCTCCACTGCCCAGTGCTACCGTGTTCTTGCCCTCAACCCTTACTCCTTCACCAAGTTCTGCTTCATTTTTCATAGTGGAGACCTGAATAGCAAGGGAATTCTCAAGAACTCTCATAATGTCCCAAGGTTGTGAGAGGATGCCGTCACTCTCATAATTCTGTAATTTGGTCAATTTCTCCACTCTCAGATTCTTCACATTGATTGCTTTGCCTGCTGCAACTCGCTCCTGGAGGTTTTCAACGCCTTCTCTGTTAAGCTTCGCAATAAGAAGCCTGTTGTCGCTATCAGTGGTTATGGCAAATGTGTGACTACTCTTGAGCAGCCGGTCACGGTCGATGGCTGCAGGGTGGATAAGACCATTGATAAACAAGGTATCGCTATCTATAGAAGTTGGGTTCACATTGCAGCGGGCATGCCGCTCTGCCGTAACTGCTGCAAGATATTCTCTTGTAAGTAAGGTTTCTGGTATGACTGTCTGCTCTTCAAAAAAGCTCTTTGCTCCTATCTTGATGTCAAATGTAGCCTTTGTAAGGGAAATTGGGGCAAAGTTTTGCCAATGTGAATCCTCAAATAAGGCTACACTCATCTAGATCTTGCCTAACTTGCTTAGGTACTGCTTGTACGCGTCCAGGTACGATTTTTTGTCTCCAATGTCGATAAAGCCGGTATCTATCCTGAACCCTTTTACAGTCCTCTTTTGCTCCAGCGCTTTCCTTACAGCATGGTCCATGCCAAACGAACCAGCCTTGGGTATTATCTTCAAGAATTCTGGCTCCATAATGTAGCAGCCGATGTTTATCAGACCACTTATCTCTGGCTTTTCGCGCCAAGAGATGACTCTGTCATATCCATTGACGTCTATGAAGCCGTACTTGAGTTTCGTTGAGTACTGCAGGAGAGCCATAGTCACAAAAGCCTTTGACTCATCATGCTGCTTTATCATCTTTCGTAGGGTGAACTCGTAGATAGAATCACCGTAGATACATACAAATGAATCGTCAAGAAAGTTCTCAGCGGTCTTAAGCTGGCCTGCTGTAGCAAGCGGCCGCTCGGATCTTGCGTATTCTATCTGAACTCCAAACCGAGCCCCGTCTTCAAAGTAGTCTTCTATCGTTCGATGGAGATAGCTGACGCAGATGACAATGCGATCGATCCCGCCGGCATTCTTTAGCCATTCGATGATATATTCTAGAAGAGGTTTATTGCCAAGCGGGAGCATCGGTTTTGGAATAAAGAATGTGTAAGGTTGGAGCCTTGTCCCCAGACCGCCTGCTAAAATTACTGCTTTCATGCGCCCTTATTTTTCAGGTGCTGCCATATATATAACATAAATTGAACAATAGATTATTACAAGTACGAAATCAGCGGTTTTGAAACAACAATGCTTGCATTTACTCCGAGATTTAATCTTGTTAGGGCAGGAACATAAGAGCTCTTTTTAGCGCTTAAGAACTTCTTTTGGTCTTCGTGCTAGTTTTTACTTCAGAGCGTATATTGGTCATTTATCGTTTATCATCGGAGATATTATTCCATATCTTTACATCAGAAGGGGGTTTCGCCAAAGGTATAGAGCAAATATGTATCACAGGTTTGCTGATTGCATTAGAGCCCAGAAGCAACAAAGTCTATATTTCTGTGGCCTTGGAAATTTTTTTCAATATCATTTTAATCCTTTCTACAATTTCTGCTGGATTCCTTGCAAATAGAATTATCATTGGCTCCTTGCCAACATCTCCCCTATGGTAAATGACGTCAGCCCTGGGGTTTTTTGAGAGAGAAGCACTGATCCCCCAGGATACACTAGAACCCTCTTTTCTCTTCCTCATTTTTGGTTCCCTGCTCCTATCATAGCTTGCCACCGAGAAAAGAGATCTGCATGCCTTGACAAGGCGCTCTTCGAACCTTATGTTGATTGCAGATCTGAAGGCGGGGTTGATAGTCATGTATGCTATAACTGCCGACGCAACATGGCTTGACGCGCCAAAAGTGACACATGAGGAAGGTGCAGCCGTATTGTCAATCTTGACAATTCTCCCTCTAACTCCTGCCACATCCGATATGTCGACTGCATCGGAGAGTGCATAAACAAAATTCGTCTGTGTCTCAGGTATCAGCTTATGAAAGCTATCAAGAACGCTAACTTCCTCTACAGCTTGCTGTAGCTCCAGTAGCGTACAGTAGCGGTTGGCATCACGATAAATGACAGAAGGGGGGTTTGCGATCGGCAAACCCTGCCCAATTATTAATGCATTCTGGATACCAATATGAACATATTCATTTGCCAATCTGCATGCGTCAGTAAGAGCGATATCTTTAGCTAGATAAGCAGCTACGGCTGCGGAAAAGTTACAACCAGAGCCATGGATTTCCTTTATCTTTAGGCGCGCGTTTGTAAAATTGATCAAGTTGTTTCTGCTATCGAGAAGTAGGTCAGTGACATGTGTGGAATCATGGTGGCTCCCCTTGATAATGACATTATGTGCTCCCAAGTTTTTGATCTTTTTGGCCGCTTTGATGGCATCTTCCCTTGTTCTGATTGCCATCCCTGAAAGTTTTTCAGCTTCCATCTTGTTTGGACTTACTAGACTGCACGCTGGTATCATCCTTGCGATATAGGATTTGTACGCTTCACTATGAAGAAGCTTCGCGCCGGTCCCGGCAAAAAAAATCGGGTCAAGTACGATTGGAACCTTACATCTTTTGAGCGAATCATAGACTACGTCTATTATTGATGTGCTGTACACCATACCTACCTTGATGGCGTTAGGTGGCATGTCTGTCATAACAGATCTTATCTGCTTTTCTACTAACTCGGCTGGGAGCTCAACTATTTCATCTACCCGCTTTGTATTCTGAGCCGTTATCGCAGTTATTGCAGTGCATCCATACACGCCAAGTACGGAAAACGTCTTTAGATCAGCTTGTATTCCCGCGCCTGCCCCAGAGTCGCTACCGGCTATTGAGAGTGCAATCTTCAACGCATGAGTGTAAAGAGCGTAGACTTTTCAATCTTTCTTAAGTGATCGACAATAGATTATTATTAATGTGATCTTTTTTTTTCAATGAAGTTTGGTATTTCTAAATACGCCGGAATGGGGTATCGAGCGGGTGCCGGACAAACATAAGAGGCTTGGCAGTTTTGACTACTTTATCCTTTGGTCAAGTCTCGGTGTGGGCCTACTGGTCTTTTCTGCCGGCTCCTTGCTTTCTCAAGCAAACTTTATCGAAGCAACTCTTGCAATTATTGTAGGATCAGGCGTCGGCTCAATTCTGCTTGCCTTGGCAGGCAAGATAGGAAGTGATCAAGGAATACCCTCAGTGATAACGATGAGGCCAGCATTTGGCATCAGAGGCTCTTATGTCCCCGCAATACTGAACGTCTTGCAATTGATCGGGTGGACAACATTTGAGATAATGATAATGGCAACAGCTGCAGAGATGTTAGGCGGCAGCGTACTGCCTTACTACTTCTGGGCCTCAGTATTTGGAGTGCTTGTAGCGATCCTTGGGATTGCGGGTCCACTTCACGTCGTAAGGAAATGGATCGGCAAGTTTGCGGTATGGGTAGCATATGGGACATCTGCGATAATAATTATAAACCTGATTAACTCGGTAGACCTTGGGACTCTTGTCTCATCGCCAGGGGAAGGAATGTCGTTCTTTTCTGCGCTTGACCTTGTTATAGCAATGCCTGTGTCCTGGATGCCCCTTGTAGCCGACTATAATAGATTTGCTAAGAAAAGCAAAAACGCACTGTGGGGTACACTCGTGGGCTTTACAATGACGAACATTCTGTTCTACTTTGGCGGCGTTTTGATCGGAACTTCTGACGTGGTTGCGATTGTCGTTGCTATACAGGCAATGTTCTTTGGATTTCTCATGCTTCTTTTGATAGTTG
>JALZFN010000151.1 GCA_030861545.1 Thermoproteota archaeon
GTCTATCACCTAAGAGTGGTGGTGGTGTTACTGCCATTATCCCCATCATTGCCCTTCCAAGGCATGTCTAGCCCTCTATAGCTATGTTCGTTCCAATGTCTGAAGAATGACAAGTGACCAAAAGAGCCTAACGGCTGGCCTCCTGAAGTGTATAACACGTTGCCATTTCCAGCGTCGACTATGGTCAAGTGTCCTGTTTGGCTCCCCGTGGATGACACAAAGAATGTGTATACAAGATACCCATGAACTATGCCTAGATGTCCGCCAAGCACAGTCCCGTTTGTTACCTGTCCTTGCGCAGTTTGTGCTGCTGCGGTAAAGGGCACCTTTAGATTCTCATTGATAAAGTCCATTGTTTCATTTGCTACACTAACAGAGCCATTTATCTGAGGTATTCTTTCATCTGACCACCCCGTCATCATCATCATCATTTTCTGCTGCCATTGCTGTTGCTGTTGCGCAGCTGCCTGTGCTGTCAATGGTGACACTACCAAAATAACAGACAGCGCACCGACAGCCAAGATGGCGACAACTATTATCACCTTCTTGCTCAGAAAGTTTTTTGTTGTTGACATGCCTGAACTTTGTGAAGAATTATTTTAACCCTTGTTCACCATTGACACGTAACTATGTTACGTGTCAATGGTGAACAATAATTAAAATACATAGAGCCAAAGTATGCACCATGACAAATTCAAAAGTCATGTTGGCAGTGGGTCTGGCCGGAGCAACACTTGCCTTGGTTCTGACTAATACAGTAGCCGGGGTGGTACTACGAACAGGACTTGTGCCAGTGCTTGGCATAGGCGCTGTTCCATTAGCAGTAGCGGCATTCGTCTTGTCATGGAACCATAGGTCATTTGTGGTAGCAGGATTGCTGGTTGCAAGTGGGATCATCGGCATGATACCTGGCTTGATAGCTACAGGATACTTTGCGATCATCGTGTTTCCGGGCCCAATCTACGGAATCATCTACGGGCTAGGTATATTCGGGCTTGGCGCGGCAAAGGGTATAAGAACGATAAGGAGTGCAACTGCAATTGCAGTAATCAGGTGATTTTTTTTATATGCCAGTGACGGATTGTGGAAAGCGCACGAAGACAGCGAATTATTGAGGATGTATTACATTAAAAGTGACCTCACAAAGAAAAGGATTTCTGAAATACTTGCCATTGTTGCCATAGTCCTCCTAAGTATAGACACTGGGGAGACGTTCATAGCACAAGGTGGAAAGAGATTTCTACCACTAACTGACCAGCAGAGCGGAGTATTGCTTGGCATATCATCAATCATATTGTTCTTCTTGTCTTTTGGGTTCGGATTTGGACAAAAGGCAAGGGTAACGACAGTACTGCTTATAGCCGGTGGTGCAATTCTTGCAGTCTCTAAATTAATAGAACCAACGATGCGTTTGAATCTATACTTGGCTGTAGCACTTCCTTATATCTATCTATCTCTAATTGCAATCGGCTTTATCCTCATCGGGCTAGGTTTATTGAGAGTTGTGAGAAGACAATGAGAAATTGTAACTAATTTACGAGTAGTCTGCAATGTCTTGCGTATAATCCCTCCGCTATTACCCAAGCCGACATAGACGAATTTGTCAATCGTCAGCTACTATTCTGCCCTAGGTGCTTTGCGAGTAATCTTTAATTACTATAATAGATCTTTCCACAGGATGCAGAAGACAACAAGGAATTAGCAGCCACAGCCAAGCTTACAATGCCAGTGCTTGTCCTAGCTGGTGAAGTATATTCAGCCTTTGAAGGACAGCTTCTCGAAACCCCACACTAAGCTCTACATAACCTTTAGCTACAACTATCCATGGTATCATAGTTCCACTTTCAGGATATTGGACGGTAGAAGAGCAGCCAGATCTTGTAGGAAAACAGCTTATCAATTTCCTTGGTAACAGTACTAATGGCACTAACTAACTAGCCATGTTCTCTTTAGCTGTTCTTACATAGCGCCATATGAAGAAATCCTTTTTGTCTTCCTAATCTTAGCTTTTTTATAATTGAAAGCTAATCCTGGAGTCAAAAATTACCACTCATAATTTACAGAAGCTAGAAAGAAGAATTCTTAAATCGTTGATCTCTGATTGCACGTAATAGTGACTTCTGTACACAAAGAGAAGATTTCACTTTTTCCCTTATTGTTGATTAATTTCATTGGAACTCTGGGTTTTAGTATTGTTCTGCCTTTCCTGGTGTTTCTAGTTATCAATCTTGGTGGGAACGCCATAGTCTATGGCATACTTAGCGCGACGTACCCTGCATTTCAACTCATTGGTGCCCCAATATTAGGGAGATGGTCTGATATTTACGGAAGAAAAAAAATTCTTCTTTTGAGTCATGGAGGAACATTGGCTGGATGGATAATCTTCGTTATTGCATTATTTTTGCCTGTTAACAGTCTATTTAGCATTGACCCTACAATAATAGGAAGTTTTGTTATAACTATTCCTTTAGCGGCACTATTTCTTGCTAGAGCTATTGATGGACTTACCGGAGGGAATGTTTCTGTTGCTGATGCATATGTTGCAGACGTTTCCTCAAATGAAAACAGAAGCAAGAACTTTGGCAAAATGGCAATATCCTCTAATCTCGGTTTTATTGTTGGGCCTGCGATAGCAGGAATTTTAGGTGCAACTGTTTATGGAGAAGTACTTCCCGTGTTGGCTGCGTTGGTTCTTTCTTTGGTTGTCTTAGTGGTAATAGTCTTCACTTTAAAAGAAACCAAATGTTCAATTCTAATGGAAATTCCGGACAAAAAGCACATCGGAAGAGTCTTTTCATTTGAATCTAAAGAGTGCTACAAAACTGCAAATCCTACGAGACTTAAATTCCGAGATGTCTTCAATCTAAAACATATTTCATTCTTACTCATATTATATTTTCTTATTTTTCTTGGATTTAACATCTTTTACACCTCCTTTCCGATTCATGCAGTAGATGGTTTAGGATGGACAGTAACACAGCTGGGAATATTTTACGCAGTATTGAGTGGCATTATGGTTTTGGTACAGGGTCCAATTCTACGTAAGGCATTAAAGAAATTCTCAGAAGAACAATTGGTGATAATTGGCAGTGTGATTTTAGGCACAAATTTCATTTTGCTTGTGTCATCAGATATTATCTTAGTCTATGGGGCGGCACTTTTGTTTGCATTTGGTAATGGTCTTATGTGGCCATCTGTCATGTCAATACTGTCTAACCGTGCCGGGATTGTTTATCAAGGAACAGTTCAAGGAGTTGCAAATAGTTTCGGAAGTCTAGCAAGTATCATTGGACTCATAATGGGTGGAGTTTTCTATAATATGCTCGGAGCGACTACTTTTCTAATTAGTGCAGGAGTCATATTCATAGTTTTTATTATATCATTTCGATTAATGAAAATTAAATAAGTGGGCTTGCAAAAGAGCCTCAGATAGCCATGCAATAACAATCCTTATTACCATAAACTAAGAAAAGAGAGTTACGCACAACAGACACAAATTTAGAGAATGTGTCTTTTGATGTTAAGTTTGGCATTGTATATATCCTAATTGTTGTGCAAAATAATTGGATAATGGCAGACACGGTTATCGTATAGAAATTTCGGATGTGATATAAAAACAGACACAAGTTGTATAGAATCGCAACAGCACTACCGACTCATGTTTTGACTATCGCACGCGGTACTAGGATTCTGAATCCTTTCCAATAAATGCACGGGGGTTATACGTGCCGTCGTGTTCCAGGAATGAAGCCATTAATAACAGCAAACCGCAAACCACCTCCATGAGCGATCCACCTAGGGGACTTCCGCTAAACAGCTCTCTGATTGAGCAGATATTTCCGAAATTAATGCCTGAGCAGATTCGTCGCATCGCAGCGCACGGATACCTGCGTGCAATGAAGCCTGGCGAGGTGCTCGTAGAGCAGGGAGATAGAGACGCCCCATTCTTCGTGGTAGTTTCCGGCGAGGTCGAAATTGTGCGTCCCTCAGGCTCTGCTGAGACCCTTATCACGGTTCACGGCCCTGGTCAGTTCTCAGGTGAGGTCAACATGCTCTCCGGCCGCCGGGCTCTCTTTCGGGCTCGTGCCACCAAGCAGGGTGAGCTGATAGAACTGAATCGCCAACAGATGCTGGCTTTGGTGCAAACTGATGCGGAGCTCGGCGAGATCTTGATGCGGGCTTTCATTCTCCGTAGGGTTGAGTTGGTAGCAGCCGGCGTAGGAGATGTTGTGCTCGTTGGGTCAATGCACTCCGCCGGTACGCTTCGGATCAAAGAGTTCCTGATGCGCAACGGACACCCATACTCCTACATAG
>JALZFN010000193.1 GCA_030861545.1 Thermoproteota archaeon
CCATAATATAATCAATGCTCGAAATATTCTCGTTTACTCTGAAAGGGGAGTCGTCTGCATGTGGTTCTCGGAGAGGAAAAAGGCACTTGTACCATTGTCATGTACAAACCTACGACCACATCGCCTAACATCCAATTTACAATTCTTCTTGCGCATACGCTATGGAATAATATACGAGCGGTCTATAAACAGAGTTAACAGAGTGAGTGGTAGGCGAATCTAACTAACTCTTATAAATAATTGTGATAGGTTAAATAAGGTCGACCGCCATTTGAACTACTATCAAAATTTTCAGCCTTTATCGTTGACTAAAAGAAGAAGAGGATCAACAGATACTTGCTTTGATGAGGTAAAAGTTACCGTCACTGCAAGTTAGAAAAAGAACAACAACCACCACAGAAGTAAAAATTAAGTTGTTGTATCTTATTCATATACTGGTTTTCCTTCTGAAGTATACCTTTTGATTCTTCTTCCAGGAGGCGGCCCCGCGTTAGTAGGATGGGTAGGCTGAGGAGTGGTTTCTTCTTTGACCTTTTCTACAGTTTCGTCTTTCTTGCGTCGTAACTTATCTAGAAATCCCATTAGTGATTATATTGCATCGCAACAGATAAAAGGATTCTGAAGAAGAAGAAGAAGAAGAAGACAAAAACACTACTTTAAGCTTAAGTTAGCCAAGTAAGAGGAAAAATAGAAAACCGCATCCTTGTAAGGTGAACCCAAGGTTAACGGATGATAGCCCAGAGAGATTCAGGCATTACCATAGTAAGGAATTTGCATAGGAGAAAGCACTAAAGTTTCTTTAAGTTGCCTTTTAACAACTGGTAGAACGTAAGAAAAGCGGGGGAGGACGAAGACTCCTGATAGCCCTTCATCCTAATCTGCATGCTCGAATCAAGCTTCCGGAAGTTTCCTGTGCGCTTGTATTGGTATCCATTTTCTTAATCTGTACAACGTGATCCCATGCAAGGTTAGCGCTAACGGTACAGCAAAGGTAGGAACCAGAATCCAAGGGAATGTTGCCATAGTGGAAGTGCGGAGGTCTGGATTAGTTATGACGCCAAGAGTTACTGCATTGACTAGATCTGCAATACCTAGCACACTCCACACTACTACTGCGTACTTTGACCAGCTATATCCTTTCCATAGGAAAATGGCGAAAGGGATTGCTGTCACGCCTATGAGTATATCTCCCACACCTGCAGGTATCGCGAAAGCCGGAGCTAGAATTCCCTGAGTCATTCCCCATAGGAAAAATACGCCTCCTATCCTGTATGTTTGTACGGCCACTAGGAGAGAGGTTGTTTTGTTGTATTGCATTTGTTTTGAATAGTCACCAAGTGCTTTCATTTGTATACCTGATATCAAATGTATAGTTTATAAGTCTCACGTAACCAGATCTATAGTTAATTACATGATAGGTAGTGGAGTGATGATAGAATAAATTGGCTTCCAGAGAGTGTTCAATATTGGAAACTGTTTACAATAGCCCTGAGCTCAAATCATGTCCAATTGAAGCAACTTTTAAAATCATAGGAAAGAAATGGGCGGTTCTAATCATAAGAGAAATGTTTAGAGGCACGACACAGTTTAATCGCTTTTTGGAAAATATCGAAGGCATTACGCCAAAGGTTCTAACCGAGCGTCTGAGAGAGCTTGAAAAATTAGGCATTATTAAGAGAAGAATTGTATCAGAGTATCCAGTAAGAGTGGAATATGAACTAACGGAGTTGGGAAAAGAGTTTGAGCCAGTGCTGCTTGCGGCGGGTTCTTTTTCAATGCGATATATGCCAGAGGTTGTGTTCAAGGACGGAAAGCCAAGATCATTTGTTGAATCGAAGCTTCGTGTCTTGAGGTAGATGGAGCGTTAGCCACACTGCTCTCTTTCTAAGTCCTAATCTGCACTTTTGCTATCTGGGCATCTTTTGCAAGCTTTCGCTCAATATCCTTTTTAATCCGTTCGTGTTAAATGTCTAGTTCTAGAGGCAAAAGCGCACTGACATGCTTTGCTCCACTGAATAACTGGCCGAGCTTTAAGGTTTGCATTTCCCTTATCGCATTTCACTTTTCTTCCAATCAGACATCCGGATGAGTCTCTTGCTGCCAGCAGTGCAAGCAATAATTTCCTGTCACCTGAAATATCTCAGCCTTCTTCTCAGAGCACCACTCACAGCTTAATTCGTTTAGGTCTTCAGGTATACTCACCGAAGCTTCGTGTCTTGAGGTAGATGGAGCGTTAGCCACACTGCTCT
>JALZFN010000201.1 GCA_030861545.1 Thermoproteota archaeon
CTCGGATAACCTAAGGGGCCGAGGTGTCACCAGGGGTTTGAGATCCAGGCCCATTTCTCGCTATCGTATATACACCAGGGCATCTCAAAAACTTAACTATGGAGACTTGCCATGCCAAAGGTTTAGATCAGCTCCAAAGCAGGCACAAATATATCCAAGACCAGCTTCGATTACAAGGAAGGAGATATTATCAATAAACCATACTTCTCCCGACATGTCAAGCTGCTTTTGACACTTCTATCAGGCCGTAATTGGACCTAAAAACAGTATTGAGCTATTGCCGATAGGTTTTCAGTGTTTGGGCTATCCAGTCAACGTCTTCTTTTGTCTTCGCAAGACGTCCAAGCTTTATGCAGTCGCGTATGTCCTTTGACTTGAGTATTGTCCATACCGCCGCTGCTATCGCTGAAGCCACATCCGGCTGGACTCCTTCCCGGCCAAGGATCTGTGTGCTAACCTCTTGAAACGCGCCAAATGTGTATTGTTTGAAGCGAAGCACAATAAACCGTGACAAGAGAGGCGTCAGCATTCTGTCGGTGGCATTGCTAGTCGCAAAGACCCATGTCTTTAAGTGAGTGTTACGCGTCTTTTGAAACTTGGTCTCTGCTATGATACCTGTTTCCATGAGACTTAGGAGAGCGGTCTGATCCTTGATGGGCATATGTTCTATCTCATCTACTATCAGGTACCGTGGCCTTTTGTCAAATAGATAATCAATCATGCCAGACTTGGTGCTATGGGTTCCAAGCGTAAAGTAAGACCGCTCAAGTTTCATGCATTCAAGCATGAAAAGAGTCTTGGCAGATGCTGGCGGGCCAACAAGCAAGATGTGTACGGGTTTGTCAGAAGATAGCGACATCTGAAATAACTTCTTTATGTCGCTGTAGCCGACTATGCTTTCAAACAGAGGTTCTGGTTTAATGTTGGCAAGTGCTTCGACCCCGGGCTTGTTCATGCGCTCTTCGGGCATTTCAAATGGCATCTCCTCTTCATCCTCTCTATAGTGTGTGCACAGCCATTAGATTTTAGAGGTTCTCACTAAATTGTAATGCCCAGAAGCTGAAATTTATTAGACTTTAGTTGACAAACGAACGTATCGTGGCTATTGCGTTGCCTGTCAATTTGACAGTGTAAGCTGCTGCGTCATCAGAGGATATCCTCGATAACTGGTCAAGAAATTGAGCTTTATCCTTTCCACGCTCATACATGCCCCCTGATTCTTTGACACACAGCGGAAACTTTTGCATCTTGATACCCTCTGATAGGAGGTGCCCGATGAAGCGTCTATAAGTATCAATGTTGTACCAATCCCACCCTCGCTCCTCGCTGTATGCTATCCAGACATCAATTGTATTTTGAAAAAATGCCTTCTGGCGTAGGTCTTCGAGTGTCATGGGTCAAAAGTCTGCCCTGCGCATCTTGCTGCCACAGCGCGGACACGTCCCACCTTTGAATCTATGGCCGCAGGCTATGCACACGTAATTGATTCCTCCGCCTGCACCCAACATGCCGCCAAATCCTCCGCTGCTTCCCATTCCCATGCGGGCCATCATCCGCTTGCGCATGTAATAAGAAATGCCTATGAAAACAGCAATTGCTGGAATGAGCCCCCACAATCCAAGCCACATCGTAAATAGCAGACTTATGGCAAGAGACACCATTATCCAAGCCATTTGCTGACCTATCCAGTTCAACTATATTATCAATTATTATTGGAATTGTTCTTTTATTAAGTTTTCCAGCTGAAGTACTATAAAATCAAGGAATATATGAAATGCGGCATATGAAAAATGTAGCGAAAACATATATTCTAAGATGTGGGAATGCTAGAGTTAAGACCTTAGTGATGAACGAATCCTTCCATCGTCCAACATCGAAACCTATGCGGCGAGTGCAGCAAATGGTTGCCTGCAGAAATAGAAATCATAATCCCAAACACCGCTTTGTCAATAATCATTAATTTTTGGTAGAGATTTTACCGATGATTCCTAGCGTGTTGATGACGGTCATCCTTATTTGATTGTGAGGCAAAACAAAAGAAATTGCTTGACAAGCTCAGAGGAAAATGGAATCACAAAAATCAGCGAAATACAGACAAGCCTCTTTCCGACATCCGTACCAATCTAGAGAGCTTACCCTTTCGGCAGAGAATCAGGAGGTACACCCCTGAAGGTAGATCAATCCCTGAATTGCCATCAAAATATCTTTCTACCTAGTTTTCTGAAGTTGCTGATATGCCGATTCTCATCAAGCAGCGTAAACAAAGAATGGGGTTACTGTATCTCTAAATTTTCTCAACTATGCTGAAAAATGTGAATTTTGATAACTCCTTAGCGCAGCTCCTCTTCGTAATCATCTTAAAGTAGTCATTAAGTTATTCAACCTCATTGGAAGTGTTGTCTATGCTGCCTACAAGTTAGAGTGTCTTGGTATACAAGCTAGCCTTCCCACATTCATGTTTGTCCAGTCGTCGCTCATATGGATTCCTGTAAAGCGATAAATGAAAGAATAGATGCAAAGAACACATAATACCTCTTTGACAAGGAAGCTGCAGTTTTAAGTCCGAGGTGAATTTCCTTACGAATAGATAAAAAAGGCGTAATTGGAATTGAACTGAATCGAAGTATTGTAACGATGAGCAAAATGCCCAAGAGCTGCAGCGTGATTTATTTGCCAGATTGCGCAACGATGTCATCTCAAGTTTCATATGTTGAAATGAAGTTTATTTGGGGATTTTGCCTTTCAGAGCATTCATCAACAGAAATAGAAATATTCACGAAATAATCTATATATTTCTTCAACGTTAGGCCCCAAGTACCGTTTCAACAGGACGTTCTGAAACTTGAGACTATGTTATCCATTATTGCGATAAAAACCAGTTTTAGATGTTCATTCCGATCGTCGTTCAAAGCTAAACTTTCCTCTGGTAATCGATATGTACTCTGTTTGGATTATAGAGCCAGCTTGTTCCACTGCTAGGGTACATATGTAGTCATCGCATTCTCTTAGATCAGCTAGTCTGCGGTTAAGCGGAGATTTCTTGCACTGTAAAATGTAATAATAACCCCTTTGTATAACTATTGTTTGCCCAAACCATCTGCTGTGCCTTCCATATTCATGCTGTGTGAGAATTGCTACTGGTGCGCAACATTTCTTGATAAAACCAAGGTAGTGGACAGGTGTCCGATATGCTCGTCTACAGTACTATCAAGCTTTCCTATAATGCCGGATGAATCTTTTATTTTCAGCTATGAGGCCAAGCGCGGAGTAGAGCTCGACTTTGGACGCAGGAAATGATCAAAGTGTGCTTACGATGTTAAGATCTAAGCTGCTTCCATTCCTATCATATGCCGCAATAGTTTTGTCCTCATAAGGGTGGCTGATGATTACC
>JALZFN010000218.1 GCA_030861545.1 Thermoproteota archaeon
GCTTGAGGAGTGGGTTTCTATCGTCGGGTTGTCAAAAAACGACTTGGCAAGAATCGAAATTAATAGCGGGAAAGACGCCATTATGCATCTGATGAGGCTTGCGTCAGGCCTTGAGTCGCTAGTTGTAGGTGAAGACCAGATCTTGGGCCAGGTGAGGCGCGCCTTTGAGTTTTCACGTGCTGGTCGCTATGCTAGAGCCAACATGTCCATCATATTTGACAGGGCGCTGAAAGTGGGAAGTAAGATTAGGAATTCCACTGGTATAAACAAGGGCAATGTTTCAATTGCATCAGTTGCTGTCAATCTTGCGGAGGGGTACTTTGATGACTTACAGAACAAGACTATACTGCTAATAGGCACTGGCGAGGCTGCAAGCCTTGTAGCAAAGGTGCTCAAGAGGTACTGTATCAAGTTTATGATTGCGAGCAGGATTCCTGAAAGGGCGCAGGCATTTGCAGAGAAGGTTGCAGGCAATCCGATCACGTTTGACAGTGCGTTGGAAATGTTACGTGTAGTAGATGTAATATTCACGGCAACTACCGCCCCCTATTATCTAATTACGTATGACAGGATAGAAAATGCGATGAGGAACAGAAAGGGAAGGAGTATGATGATCTTTGATCTCTCTAATCCGCGAACAGTTGACGAAAGAGTTGCAACCATCCTTGGCGTCAAACTAATAAACATGGACCAAATTGCTGAACTGGTCGGCAAGAACATGCGCTCCCGCATGAAGGAGATCAATTCTGCTGAAAAGCTGATAAATGACGAAATGAAGTCGGTTGACACTCTTATGAAGAGGATGAAGGCTGAGCCTATTGTGATATCCGTCTTTAGGAACGTTGACATGATAAGAGAGAAGGAGCTAAAAAAGGCGTTTACAATGATTGGCAATAGGCTTGGGCCTGAGGAAGCCAAGGTCGTAGAGCAGCTTTCCTACGCCATTGTCGAGGGCATCCTTTCGACTCCCATGAATAATCTGCGAAAGGAAGTAGAGGAGGGCGGCAATGAAGAGCTGATGAAAATAGTAGCTAAGTTGTTCAAGTATGAGGAAAAGCAATTACAACAACATTAACAGTTTTCCAAATGTAAGATTGCGCCGTTTAAGGACGACACCGGCAGTGCGGGATCTGCTGCAAGAGACCCGTCTTTCACCAAAAGATCTGATAGCTCCAATATTTGTTCAAGAAGGATTAAAGAAAACAGAACAGATAACCTCTATGCCTGATATCCAGCGCCTGCCCGTCTCGAAGCTAGTCAGTGAGGTTGATCGTACACTCGACCTGGGTATCCGCGCAGTCATTTTATTCGGCCTGCCGTTGCACAAGGACGCAGATGCAACATCTGCGTTTGATGGACGCGGCATCGTGCAGAGGTCAAATGAGCTCCTACGCAAGCACTTTGGCAAAAAAGTCGCGGTAGTCACCGATGTTTGCCTGTGCCAGTACACATCACATGGCCACTGCGGCCTTGTAGTAAACAAAAAGATAGATAATGATAAAAGCATTGATACCTTGGCAAAGGTGGCTGTAAGCCATGCAATGGCCGGCGTTGACATTGTCGCGCCCTCTGCAATGATGGATGGCGAGGTGCAGGCATTACGGAAGGGCCTTGATAATGCAGAATTTACTGACGTTGCAATAATGGGATATTCTGCCAAGCAGGCGTCGCCCCTTTACGCTCCATTCCGTGACGCAGCTCATTCGGCACCAGAATTTGGGGATAGACGCACCTACCAGATGCCGTTTTCGAATGCAAGGGAAGCAATGCGAGAAGTAGAGACAGATATTGCGGAAGGAGTTGATATCATCATGATTAAGCCGGCCATCCCATACCTTGATCTTGTATACAATGCTAGGCAAGCCACCAACCTCCCAATATGTGCCTACAGTGTGTCTGGAGAATATGCGCTGATTAAGGCGGCAGCTATAAATGGCTGGATCGATGAAAATGCAGTTATGACTGAGTTCCTTACATCCATAAAGCGCGCAGGTGCCAATATGATAATTACATATCACGCGAAAAAGATGGCCGAGATACTCAGCAGAGAGCAGTAGTGCCAACTCACATTTTTATTTGGCAGAGGCATCAAAACCATAGAACATATGTTTGCGACAGATTCCAGCTCTGAGCGAGCTACAAGCATAGATGACTACCAGAACACATGCACAGAGTTCATTACAGATATTAGTCGTGACTATATGGATTGGGTCGAGCGTTACCAGTTGGGAGAGCAGGAAACTGCAAGAAGAAAGACGGCAATAAGTAACATCGTGCAGACAACTAATGAGTGGATTGTGAAATATGGCAGTACCATCAAAAAGATTGACATCATCATGAATGACGGTGTGAACAAAATGGCGGAAAACACTGCAGGATACCCTTTCCAGTTTGATGTCTTTGTAAACAATTCAAGCCGCTACACTATACATCCTGTCGGTGAAGTACAGGTGAATATTAGGGCAACCCCGAGGCCTGGCAGGCTTGCGCGTATTGGCAACTATCAGAAAGATCAATTGTTGCTCATGAATTCCAACTCGCCAGTGAGCTTCTCTATAAGCCAAGAGAGCACGAAGGGAGCTGACATTCTTAACGACTATATTATAATTAATGCTAATAACTCGCACATATATGATCTTATTTCTGTGACGCCAGTAGTAGAAGAGGTCGAGGGGGACCATGTTACAGAGAGCAGAGGTTACACCACGATAATAATGCTCGTGTAAGCGCGTACGCTTTAAATAACCTTAAAGTATCGATTGTTTCCGTGCGACGGTCGTCCAGTTTGGTCTAGGACATCAGATTGCCAATCTGGTAACCCGGGTTCAAATCCCGGCCGTCGCATTCTTCATCATTTCCTTAATGTCTATGTTCCGTAGCTTTTCCATCTCTTTGTCAAACCATTCTTCTACTTGCTCAGGATTAGTTCTTACCTTGCTCTTGATCTCCTCGAGTTCAGCTTTTCTTGCTTTGGCCATCTCTTCCACTTTGGGCATGTAGGCAGACGTAGCACCTTCCATTATTTTGTCCACAAACTTGTCCAACATTTTAGATCAGTCCAAACAGCACTCGAAGCAGAATTATCAACACAATTATGCCCAGCACTACCATGACAATAGTCCAAATCATAGAAGCCATGGGACTGGTTGCTTAACATTTCATATAAGGACAGTATAATAATCCTCTAGAGCGTAATCTAATATAATTCTTAAATATTATTGAACGCTTCCGCACGCGCAAAAGCCGAATTCATCTATACGCTTGTCGCATATCGGGCAGCGTCCACTATATTCTACTTCCCATGCACGCTTTCCAAACACTTGGTAATGGGTGTCTATCTCAAGAGGAACACTCTGATCGTCCTGTTGTTGCTTCTTCCTATCGCCATGAGAGCACGACATCCTATTCTATTGCGTGGAAAAGGTATTATTAATTGTGCTTTTTCTTCAAGTTGGCTTTGATTATTTCAAGTGCATGCTCGGCAGCATCTTTTTTTGGTAGCTGAATCATGAACAGGTTCTGTGAATTAGTGTAGGCCGGTGAGTCAGGTGCAAGTGAAATCATGCCACTTTCTGCCAGCGCCTCAAAGAACTCTACCATATCGTTTGCGTACAGCAAAAAATTTTGTTCAAAGTCGGTATCAAGAAGCTTGACTTGGACGTCTACAAATACATCATGCTGGTCATAAAATATGTCAAGCAGTGTTTCTGCCCGGATGCTTTTATCATATATTTTGTGCAGCACTTCTTCATAGTTTTTCTGACTGAGCAATATGCATGGCACCTTAGTCCCGGAAAACTCGACGAGCACGGTTCCCTCTCTGTGAATATTGCTCTTAAACTCTTCAAGTGTGCTAAAGTTTCTCTTAGGCATCTACTGGTTTTCCTTTATTGTCTCTGTAAAATAATCTTTGAGTTCTACGTTTTCTTGCATCTTTTTGTAGATGTATTCATGGCTTTTGCACAGATAGAACGGCATCTGCTGAGAGTGCACGGCATCATATCTCCTATTTTCCTTGACCAGCTCAAGCTGCACGACAAAGTCCGCCCTGTTGCCACATATATTGCATCTAAAATGCGGATGGTCATCGCGCATCCTGCTGCTGGTCTCCGGCGATCAATAGCATCTCATTCATAAAAGAGTTTAGAGCGTAGATATGTCATTCATAAATAATGCGCCTGCGCAATATGCTAACAGTAAGAAAAAACTGATGACGCCAAAAAGCAAAGAACAACAGCAACAACAACGAGGGCAGCTTTTCCTTTCAGGACACCCATTCCGGTTGTTTATAGAATCCTGCCGTACCACAAAAACAAAAGAAACATACACATACAGTTTGAAATCTTACATGGCATATAGACACCTATCCTCTGTGGAATTGTTAATAGCCGAAGATTCAAAGACTGCGCAATCACAAATTATTGAATACATAAGTTGGCTAAGAGAGAAAGGCTTATCGTGGCAGACTCGTGTGATTAATGCTGCAGCCCTGAGATGAATGACATCATATGCTTAACTGGAAAAAGATCAACCGATTCATGGGTGAAAAGACAAGGACTGTAAAGGATAGGGCCTACACAAAAGAGGAAATAAGGAAAATGCTGGACAAATGTGATGAGCGCAAGCGTGTCATGATTTTACTACTATCTTCAACAGGAATTAAAATAGGAGATTTATCTTTAATGAGGTTCGGACACCTTACAGAAGTCAAGCATGATACATACCAACTTGTTGTGTATGGAGGTACATCAAGCCAGTATGTAACTTTCTATACCCCTGAATGTACAAGAGCTATAGATGAATACAAAAGAATATAGAATACGCTATGGTGAAAAGGTAACGCCCTAATCTCCTCTAATAAGGGAGGAATTTGACAAAAATGACGAGTTTTTATATATCCAGTCAATGAAGTATTTTAATCTTAAAGAATCGATGGGATTTGAACAGTACTCGTTATATTTCAATGGCTTCCATTTTAGATAGAGGAGCTCAAAAAAGCTGACTGAGGTCGTGGGTTCAACTCCCATCCAGTCTATCTTTTAATACGAGGGAACTACGGCATTAAATCAGCCCTGTTCTAGGGCGTTGTCGCACAAACGCCCCCAAAACAAAAAAGTTTCTGAAGTAGTACATCCTAGAATACTTTCTGTAATTAGTGAAGACACGTCAATATTGTATAGTTTGCATATATATCTTTACTTATTAACTTAGTAAATCCAGAGATTCGTGCTATCCAGTAAAGTATAAATCAAAATAAGCGATTCTACGATTTGTTACAACCATGACAGATCATTTTGCTTTTTTAGGAGTTAAATTTAACGCAGTAATTACTGCTATGACCTTAGGTGTTCTCTTATTCTTGCCATCTAGCCTTGGGCTTGGAGGAACAATCGTAGAAGAAGCCTTTGGACAAGTCGATGTTCCTACTCTCGATGGAGGACAGGAAGATGGAGGAGAGGAAGTAGAAGCTACTTTACCATCAACGACATCGACATTTCTACTGCGTGGAATTATAGCCAGCATTCTGCCTGCGCAGGGTGGAGACGCTCCTATAGAGAATAATAGTAGTTATATTTTGGCTGGGCGATGGAGAATATTTGTAGACGAAGGGCTTGTTAATCGGTTCATAGCAGAAATGAATCTAGCAGCAATCAATGGAACAGCATTCCACAATATCACTATTGAAGACACTGCACCTCATCGGTTTGAACTGATGGAGAGTGGAAATGGGACTTCTACCACCACGTCAACTGGATCCATCCCTCCAGTTAGCTCTAATTTAATGACTCGCATCTCTGTCGATAGCGTACCTATCATAGATAACGTTCCAATGACAATATCAATCAGGGGTCAAGTTCTTGCCATAGAAGGAATTGACATTGATGAGACAAGGATAACAGATACAGGACAACGGGACATCCTAAGTATAGTTGATGGACAATCAATATTTGGAATTGTACCGAGATAGATAAGTCGGTATTGCTGAGGTCGTGGGTTCAACTCCCACCCGGTCCCTCTTCTAATCTAGTTATCTACGGTATTGGAATGAGTTCATTTTTGATGAATGTAGGAGAAAATGACTACCAATGCCTCTTAGACAGAAAAGAGAGGAAGGAGCTTGATGAGATGTGAGACATTCCTAGATTATACATCACAGCTTGCTCTAATTCTGTTCAGCTTGTACCACTTCACCCAATAATGATATCTATACTCTTTCATCATTACAAGGAGTTAATGCAACTAGAGGCCCAGATTGACCAGGTGAAAGAAGAAGAACAGTCCAAGGAATTAGAGATGAATATGTCATTAACACTGGTATTCTGGACAAATATTTTGTCATCCATATCAGACTTACTGTAAGTCAATAGCACTTTGAATTTTATCTTCCGCTTTCCAAGCGTAACCAATGATTAACCTATATGATGGCTAGCAGATGCAAGAAGAAGAAGATACACTTACAGACTTAGCCCGTATTTTCTAGATCCCTGCAAGCAAAATTGGCATCCCAGACGTGTGCGCAGATCCGGTATAAGATTAGCCCGACATAACGAAGCAAAAGAAACATGCTTTTTGAAGTATAATATCAAAGGTTACCGTTACGATTTAACACATCAGCCATCAATCTTTCAATATTGTCAACAATACTTTGATCTTCTGCATTGACTGAGCGTTCAAGTACAAGTCCAACCAATATCTGATATGAGGATATGGATAGCAGCATCAATTTACAGTTTTTATGGATGGTGATAATAGCTTTGGCTTCTCCAAAAACATTTCTTACTTGGTTTACCAGACTAAGGGTTGCGAGAGCAAGAGTCCCTCCATAATCCTGCCAATCCGCAGCTGGTCTGAATGATTCTTTAAAGGACACTTTGGATTTAGCAGCAAGGGGATTTCCTCCCATATCCATTATGGATATAGCCAGTATCTCGTCATTACCGGATAGACTGCTGTCCACTACCTTTTCCGCATCAGTATGAGTAACCCTCATTTTGTGTCCCTTTTTGGGAACTTATTGGATAATCAGAATTAAAAGGATAGTGTTTGCTTGCTTCTAGATTGTGCACGAAGCTTTATCCAACCTTTATGTCAATTCTGCTATACAAGCTAGAGATAGTGACGGAAAGCATTTCACAGTCGAACAGATATGTTCTAATAAAAGGATTAGTAGAAGAATACAATAGACACCATCCGGTCTATCTATGAAAAGAGCAAAAAGCAAATAGAAAATTAGGGAAATTAGTTGTTTGTTAGTCTATCAATCTGTGTAGACATCTCTAAAGCATATTGCATCAATGGCAACTTATCTGAATTATAATATATTTGGCAAAATTAACTTTATCTCTCTGATTTTGGATTGGATACTATTATACCATGATGACCAAATCTTGGAACTGAGAAAGCAGAGTGGCTATATCAGATGGCAAATATTATTTCAAGATGCGATATTTGTGACGATTTTTTCAATTCAAAAAAAGAGCTAAAAGATCACAAAGACAAGAATCACAGGATAACAGATTCAAAGATGAAATCAAAAGTTATTATTAAGACAGCATTGCTGGGCTCAAACATTTACCTATTATATGTTCTAACCTTTAGTGC
>JALZFN010000292.1 GCA_030861545.1 Thermoproteota archaeon
ATTGTTACGTTGTTCACAGTTGATGTCTCAATGTATGTTTCATTGATTGGATTGACATTTGCGGTTTCAAAGTCCACAATCATGAACAGACGGCCCAAAAGAGCATTTGAAACATCGTTATTGGTAGTAGTCGTGTACTGCTTACAGCATCTTGCTCTCCTCCCTCTAGTGATGTAGTTCACTAACAGTATAGCTTTTTTTGCAATTTTCCTATTTATCCTAGAACAAGGAGATCTTTTGTGAACTTGTTCAACATCTCCGGGTTGCCGGTCTTTACGATTATGCTGTCCTCTATCCTTACGCCGAACTTATTTTCCATGTATATGCCCGGCTCAATGGTCACCGCCATGTTTGCTCTAAGCTGCTCATTGCTTTTCATCTTAATCCAGGGAGGTTCGTGAACGTCAAGGCCTATCCCGTGGCCGGTTGAGTGAATAAATAGTTTGTCATAGCCTTGTTCTGCAATTGAGTTTCTGCATACCGCGTCAACTTGGCCACATGTCATGCCTTCCTTTGCCATCTCAAGGCCTGCCTTTTGGGACGCTTGCACTATGCCATATACCTCCTTCATCTCGGGAGTTGCATAGCCAAGGACAAATGTCCTTGTGGCGTCAGCTATATACCCACCGTGCCGGAGTGTAAGGTCAACCACTATCATGTCTCCATTACAGAACTTTCTATCCGTTACTTCAGCATGGGGCTGAGCGCTATTAGGTCCACCTGCGATGATGAGGGGATTTAGTGTCGATTTGTACGATGGCGGGTTTGCACCCATTTTCATTGCCTCATATATGAGGATTGCCTGCAGATCACGCTCTGACAAACCTGCCTTCAATTCGTCCTCGCATATTTCATACAACTTGTCCAATATCTTGGCTGCTTTTGCGATGACCTTGATCTCTTCTTGGTCCTTTATCCTGCGTGTCTGGAAGAATGGATCTGTATTAACCAAAATGTCGCCGCCCTGCTCACGAACTGACTCAACTGTGGAGTAATCGCCGCAATCGCTGCACACTCTGCTATCTTTTACTTGTGAAACAAATGTAGAGATGAGCTCACTCCCTCTTTCGCTAGCAATGACCTCGCAGTCTATTGAAGTCTTTTAGCTCTTGAATACTCAAGTTTGGGTGCTATCAGCTGTGTCAATCCGTCCTGCCTGCATAGTGTAATAGCTTCTCCCCAAAAGCCTGTAAGATAGAACACGTTTTCTGGCTCAAATGCTGCAACCACGTGGCATCTCTCTCCTGCTTTCAGGGCCTGTTGCAAAATCGTAGAACGGCGCTGCTTCATTGACAACAAAGCATTCACAGTATATGTTTTTGTTCTATAAAGCGTTACCTGCTGCCATTAATGTAATTTGATTTAAATATGGCTGGCTCGCCCGCATTTTTGAGCTTATTATGGAATACCTTGTGATGCTCCCCGGCCCAACGAATGTCCCTAACAGGGTAATGAATGCAATGCTTGCGCCTATGATAAATCACAGGAGCGATGACTTTCGCATCTTATACAAGGCAATAGTTGAAAAGACTCAGAAGGTCTTCCAGACTTCGAGTGACATTGTACTTCTTACTACATCAGGCACCGGTGCAGTAGAAGCGTCTGTTGTTAACCTCATTAAGAAAGGCGATAAGGCAATAATCCCTGTCAACGGTGAGTTCAGCACAAGGCTTGCCGACCTAATTGACAGCTGGGGCGGTCAGGCTATCAGGATAAGCTCGCCTCCTGGAGAGAATCCCCCTTACGACAAGTTTGAGGAGATGTTTGAAAAACACAAGGACATTAAGGTCATTTATGCAGTTTACAACGAAACATCGACCGGGACGACAATAAGATATATGGACAAGCTGGGTGAACTTGCAGCAAGAAAAGGTGCGTACTTTGTTGCTGACGCGGTTTCAATACTTGGAGGCGATGAGCTACCAGTAGATAAGTGGAACATTGACATTTGTGTGACTGCATCACAAAAAGCCCTGGCGGCGCCGCCAGGTGTGGCTCCAATCTCGATAAACAAACGTGCGAAGAAATTCATGCAAGAGAATCCACCTCCGACACAGTATCTGAATTTGAAGCGCTACTTCAAGTATTACGAAGAGCATTATGAAACTCCATTTACACCAGCGCTGCCGCTCTACTACGCATTTAGAGAAGCACTCGGCCTTGTATTAGAGGAAGGCCTTGAGAATAGGATAAGGCGTCACAGAATATGTGCAGAGGCGTTCTACGCCGGCCTGAGCGCCCTGGGGCTGACACCCTTTGCGAAGCCAGATGCAAGGAGCAATATGATAATCGCAGTTAACTACCTTCAGGAGATAGATGATAAAAAATTCCGTAGTCTACTCTCAAGCGAGTTCAAAGTGTTGGTGGCCGGCGGCTTTGGAGACCTAAAGGGCAAGGTGTTCCGTATTGGCTCTATGGGTGAGGTTGGTCGCTACCATGTCATGAGGACGATATCATCTATTGCGTCTGCGATGAATATGTTAGGGGTTAAGACGAACCCAGAAGCCACGTCTGTAGCTATGGACAGATTAAAGGCACTTAGTTGAACATACTTATACTTTTTTGAATTTTCTATGAAGATTAATATATGGTCGAACAGAAGCGGTTTTCTATGCCTTTAGATAAGGGTTCTCTAATATTAGTGGATTATACTGCTAAAGTTAAGGATAGTAACGAGATTTTTGATACAACACGAGAAGAAGAAGCCAAGAAAACTAACTTTTATGATCCAACCCACAAGTACGAGCCGAGGCTTGTATCCATTGGCGAAGGGTGGGTCCTGAAGGGATTAGATGACGCTTTATCCAGTGCCAATGTTAGCGATAAGCTTAACGTCGAAGTACCTCCAGAAAAGGGCTTTGGAAAAAGGGATGATAGCAAGATCAGGATGATTCCCCAGCGTAAGCTTGGCGACAAAGCAGATGAAGTCGGAGTTGGCGACGAAATTGAAATAGACACTAGGCGCGCGATAGTAAGGTATATTGGCTCTGGTAGGATTCAAGTCGATTTTAACCATAGATTTGCTGGCAAAACCCTGTTGTACGATGTCAATATATTAAAAAAACTTGATTCTGACAGCGAGAAAGTAGTTGCTCTAATAAAGAGGAGGATGAGTTTAGATGAAGGCAAACTTCAGATCAACTTGGCAGCTCCTAATCTTGACATCGCGCTTCCAGAAGATGTGTACCTGGCTGAAGGCCTGCAGATAGTCAAACGTGCGGTAGCAAATGATATCTTCAAGTTTGTCCCTACTATTAAGAATATCAAGTTCATCGAGACTTATCCGGCTCCTGCTGAGTAAAAGAAAGATGAACAGCCGAAGGTAGAGGCTGCAGCAGCTGCTGCTGAAGCAAAGCAGTGAACGAGGAAAAAGTTATTATAGTAAAAAGACCGGAGATATATCA
>JALZFN010000004.1 GCA_030861545.1 Thermoproteota archaeon
GTATGCAAGCAGGATGTCGCTGCCAGAAGCAAGTGCCAAGTAAAGGTTTCCGCCTTCAATATATTCCTCTATCAGGTTTGTGTCAGACATTGAAAATAGCTTTGGCGTACGTATTCCGATCTTTTTCAGGTTATTTCTCATCTCATGACCTTCATTCCGAGTTATTTCGCTAAACGTAGGCGGAGGAGATGGATGGAAAAATAGCAATGAAATAAGTGAGTAAGCGTAGATTATCAAAAATTCATGAAACAGTTTTGTAGGCTTGTTTCGCTTTACCATGACCTTTTGGCCATTCTGTTCCTCCACTGATATCTTTCGCTGCCAGTTTACGAAATGCACGCAAATTCTATTGGTTCAAAGGCATTGATTTACTTTTCAATACATAATAGTGAGTTTCTCTATAATAGCATTGATTATGCTGTTTCATGAAGGTCATGTAAGAGCAATGAGATTCTTTACTTCTTCTAATTCCAGTAGTTATGATTGGGTCGTCAGATTGGCGACGTTTGGGCAAGACTATGCCTGGAAGCATGAGATTATAAAGGCAGTTGGCAATCATAGCTATATTCTAGAGCTTGCTTGCGGAACTGGGATCCTCTCGTCAATGCTGGCACGGAGAGACAAAAATGTCGCAGGCATCGACCTCACATTTGAATACCTCCGAGTATCAAGGCACAAGCTGAACTCTTCCATTGCACAAGGCACGGCTGAAGTCTTGCCCTATAGGAGTGAGTCCTTTGACGCTATTGTATCATCATACCTAGCCAAGTATGTCGACATCCAAGAAGTAATTGACGAATGCTGGAGAGTGCTCAGGCCAGGTGGTATTGTAGTATTTCATGATTTTACTTACCCGCATGGCTTTATGAGCGGTCTATGGAATAGATACTTTGCATTGCTCAGGCTAGCAGGGAGGTTTGTTGCCTCATGGAAAGTTGTATTTGGACAGCTGGACGATGTCATAAAAAATTCAGATTGGGTGGACCGAATAGCAAATATCCTTGAAAATAGAAAATTTCAGAATGTCCATTGCAGATGGTACACCGCTGGCACGGCTGCTATAGTGTCTGCTGAAAAACCATGAGTGCCAAGAACGAAACCCGCATTAACGAATGGTTTGTGCCCAAGTTTGGGCCTACAGGATTTCGCGTCTTTATTGGTTTGCTATTCTTACCTTACACTGGCATGTGTATTTCATTTACCATTATTGGATCAATGCTTATCGACGAGATAGCATGGGATAGAGTCGGCGCGATTGCATTGATTTACGCTCTTGCACTTGGAATTTCTGCTCATGCAGCAGATAGCTTAGGGTCAAAAAAGATCAAACCGTGGGGTAGCTACTTTACCAAAGTGCAGCTGTTGACTCTTATGGCAGCAACACTTACAATCGCCTATGCAATAGGCATCTACTACATTGTATACTTTGTTCCACTTCTGGCGATCATCGCAGCGCTTGAAGGGTTTTTTTTATTTACATACAACTATGAACTATGGGATAGCCGGCTCCATAATGACTTTTGGTTTGCCGTATCTTGGGGATCTTTGCCGATGTTGGCAGGATATATCATGCAGACAAATTCGATAAGTCTTCTAGCATTAATAGGGTCGGGCTTGACAGGCCTTGCCAGCTATATCGAGATCAGAATGTCTCGACCCTACAAGCAGCTAAAGCAAAGTAACAGCAACAGCAACCCTGTTAGGACACAGAGACTTGAGAATGGACTCAAGATGGTCAGCCTCGGTACAATAACTTTTGCCCTCTTGATGCTTGCATACAGGATAATCTTTTCATAATACCTCCGCCGCTATCACTCACACTGTTGGCAGGCATAGTTCTGAAAAGGGGGGATTTTGGCAGTTTCATGCTGCAAAGAATTTCTGAGCTTGAACGAAGATCTGGGATAAGACTTGGCCTAGCTCAAAAGATATTGCTAGCAGAGACGGGTACTATAGAGCAGGTTCTGAGTATACTGACAGGCTCGGCAGTGAGGGTCAATGTGATAGAGCAAAGAGAAAACGCAACTACAATTGCAAGATAGTCTGTAATAATGAACGATGCAGGCAAGGTGCTCATCAGTGCATACTGCAAGGTTTTCGTGCGCAACTTACCCGAAAAGATAACACGACAGATAAAACAGAAACAATTAGGCATTGGAACGATAATTGCTAGTTCGCACCTTGAAACATTCAGGAGGATAATTGAAGTCGGGTATGATCCGGCGAACGAACGAGTTTTTAGAAGATATCAGATC
>JALZFN010000006.1 GCA_030861545.1 Thermoproteota archaeon
CCTCATGTATGATGAACCTAAAGGCACCACCAATTACTCTAAGGTCAACAGATACAGCTAAACCAAAGCTCTTGAGTTTTAGAAATACATTGCCAGGTGAGAAAATTTTACCTATTCAATTTTTAGAGAAAAGTCTTTACATGAGGGCCAATTTTGGGGTTCGTCCACAGATGTGAGAGCATTTATCGTCTGAATTATAGTTTTTGTAGATACAGATTTTTACAATAGACACAGGTCAAGTTAGAACGGATAAAACAAAAATTATAGATTTAGGGTTGCATATTTCTTCTGATAATTATGAGTGTGAACTGTATTAGTGCATAAAAATAGAAGCACGAGATCAGAACTCTCGTCATCTCAGGATTTTTTAGATCCAAGGTATAGGCATTGTGGAAGCTCTAATATGAGAGAGTCATTCTGCCAATTTCCATGATTGCCAGTGCCGGGTAACAATCAAGACTTAAAACAGTGTAAAGGGCGAAATATGTTATGAAGTTCCGCAATAGGATTGAGGCAGGCAATCTCCTCGCAGAAAGATTGGCAGAGAATGGACATGGACCTGCGATAGTACTTGGCATTCCTCGCGGCGGCGTCATACTAGCAGATATTATCTCCAAGAAACTTGGAGCAGACTTTGACATTGTGATACCAAGAAAACTTGGAGCGCCGGAGAATGAGGAGCTTGCCATAGGAGCGGTGATGGAGGACGGCACTTCATACATTAACCGCTATATAGTCAACGCTTTACGAATATCACCAGACTATATTGAAAGCGAAATGGAGCGCCAGGCCGCAGAAATCAGGCGGAGATCTGCAGCATATAGAAAACCAGACCTGAGTTATAACATTGCAGACAAGAACGTTATTTTGGTTGATGATGGTATTGCCACAGGTGCTACAGTCATTGCATCTGCAAGATGGGCAAGGAAGCGGCATCCATCAACTCTTACTGTTGCTGTTCCCGTTGCACCCTCCCAGTCTGTGGAGGTGCTAGAACACGAGGCAGACTCTATAATAGTGCTACATATGCCTGATGATTTTGGGTCAGTAGGACAGTTTTATGTTGAGTTTGAGCCAGTTATGGATAATCAGGTGACTCAGATTATGCGTTCAAGAGGACTTCTGCTGTAGAACTATATATGGCATAAATATTGTCAAAATTAAATGAAATCTCGCATCAAAGACCCTACACTTGCCAAAGAAGGTAAGAATCGTGTCGATTGGGCAGAGGCGCATATGCCTGTGCTTGTTGCATTACGTCAGAAATATGAAAAGACCAAGCCTCTTAGGGAGACAAGGGTAGCCGGATGCCTCCATGTTACAAAGGAAACCGGTGTCCTTGTTAGAACTCTCAAGGCTGCCGGAGCTGAGCTATCATGGTGCGGCTGCAATCCATTGAGTACACAAGATGATGTTGCTGCATCTTTGGCTCAAGATGAGGGTATCTACATATTTGCAAGCAGAGGCGTGACTCAGCAGGAATATTACGATGATATCCATTCTGCAATGAAGATCGAACCACATGTCACCATTGATGATGGCGCGGATCTGACGGTTGAAATGCATAAGGGAAATTTCAATTCAATACGAGGTGGTACTGAGGAAACAACGACAGGCGTCATAAGGCTGCGAGCTATGCAAAAGGCAGGCAAGCTGATGTATCCAATTATTGCTGTTAATGACGCTGAAACAAAACATGACTTTGATAACATTTATGGCACTGGCCAATCGGCGTTAGACGGCATCATACGCGCAACAAACATTCTGATTTCAGGCAAGAATGTGGTTGTCGCCGGTTACGGCCATGTGGGCAAAGGTATTTCTAGACGTGCAGCAGGGCTTGGTGCCAATGTTATTGTTACGGAAGTGGATCCAATTGCAGCCCTCAAAGCCAAGATGGATGGATATGCTGTGAGCAAAATGGAGAATGCAGCCAAAATAGGCGACGTCTTCATTACGACAACCGGTTGCAAGGATGTCATTATCGACAAGGACATTGGTAGGATGAAGGATGGTGCAATTTTGGCAAACGCAGGTCATTTTAATGTTGAAATTTCAATACCAACTATTGAAAAGAATGCGGAACACCAAAAGAAGATCAACGAGAACGTAATGCAGTACATGCTCAAGAATGGCAATCGGATATACTTGCTCGGAGAGGGTCGCCTAGTGAACCTAGCTGCAGCTGAAGGCCACCCGTCGGAGGTTATGGATATGAGCTTTGCCAATCAGTTCTTGTCAGTAATCAAGCTAGCACAGCAAGGTCATACGATGAAACCCTTAGTTTACGATATCGACAGAAGCCAAGATCAGGAAATTGCACTTGCCAAGCTGCAATCAATGAACATTGAGATCGACTCGTTGACGCCTACACAAAAGACATATCTTGAAGGTTTCAGCGAAGGGACATAGTATTAATTATCGACATTCCAAAAAGCACAAAAGGTGGATGGGTAGTCTAGCCTGGTTAGGATACCTGTCTCACACACAGGTGGTCGAGAGTTCAAATCTCTCCCCATCCATTTTTGAACTTTGAGAGTTCTTCACGCTTACATTCACACAGCCGCTATATTACAATAGCAGGAATCGAATGATGGATAGCAAACTTGTATCCTGGGGTTAAGAAATCTGCTATGTGATCAGCTTATGTCCATTGAAGCGGGATGAGATTTGATCTTATCGAGGAAAACAAATGCAAGTTATTATAAAGTTATATGCTTCTTTAGAATAGCTTATTCCAATACCTTTTTCGCCTCAATCATGAATTTACACTAATGATACTATTTACATTATCGCTAGTAGCAATTTGTTGGCTTTACAGAATGCCAGGAAGGCATTGGGCCTCTACTTCTTGGCTCCCAGCGTCCTATTCTTTAACCTCATCTGACTGCCATGGCACTTCCTGCATCTCGTAGTCGAGATTGGGTTCTTGCTTCCGCACTTGAAGCATATCTTAAAGAATAGCCTGCGCTGCTGTGCAATCTGTTTTTTTGCTGCATCCGTAATTGGCATTTTACTGTTCTTAATGCAAAACAGGACCTTTTCTACCTTTCTATTCTTATTATCTTGTAAAGAATACAGAACGATCGCAATTTTCCTTGTTGTTCCACAACTGGTCGCGTATGGATTGAATTTAATCAAATCAAGAAGTATGAAATATAAAAATATGATTTGACTATTGGTCCAAGAAATAAGATGTGCCTATAGGTAGTAGCGAATCATTAATTCTTCTATTTGCTATTTCGACATATTCTTTGTTTGTATCATATCCTAAAAATTGTCTTCCACTTTTTATGGCGGCAATACATGTTGAGCCCGCACCGCAAAATGGATCGAGCACGACTTCACCTTTAAAGGTGTAAAGCTGTATGCAACGGTATGGAAGCTCAATTGGAAAAGGAGCTGGATGACCAACCCGGATCGCAGATTCAGCGGGAAAATCCCAAATGCTCTTTGTAAATGATAAAAATTTGTCTTTTGATATGGTGCTTTCTTTATCATGCGAGCTTCGCGAAAAAGTTCCTTTGGAAAAGACTAAGATATATTCATGGACATCTCTTAATGTGGGATTGGATGCAGATTGCCAACTTCCCCATGCAGTTGAAACTCCAGAGCTTGCGGCCTTATTCCAAATTATCTCACCTCGCATAAGAAAACCTAATTCATGCATATCTTCGATTATGTAGCTATGTAATGGAATGTAGGGTTTTCTTCCTAAATTTGCAATATTGATGCATGCTCTTCCACCGTGCACAAGTACGCGAGACGTTTCGTTAAAAACTCGCCTCAGCAAGCCTCGATATTCTTTGATGCTCAAATTTTGATCGTAATCCTTACCAACATTGTACGGTGGTGAGGTAACCATAAGATGAACACTATAATCTGGTAGCTCTTCCATATTCTCACTGCTCTTATAGAACACCTTGTCTAAGTTTCGTGGATTTATGCGATTTTCTTGATATTGGGCATCCCCCTTATTTTCTCTGTTATTTGATGTGTCCTGCCTGTACAGTTTACGTCCATAGAATCTTGAAGAATCATGACCTTCCCTTTTTGAGACTCCGAAGCCTTGTGTTTGTGTTGAGATCCGTTTTCTTGATCGGCTCATTGTCGATAGAGCCTTGACATCCATAAATAAGAATTTTGTCAGGCATGCCCCTATTGTATACGTGAATTACCATTTGATTAGAAATTAAGTATAGCTAATACCAGATTTCAGGAATAACTTAAGAATATCTTAGTAGATTGAGTGATAAGTTTTCCCGTCTGGCTATAGATATTCGTAATTTGCATTATGATCAAAAGCTGAAGCACAATCAGCAGAGCGCCAAGAATCTCAAAAGCTCAACAAACTAGCGAGCTTTTTTTGATGGCTGATAAAACACTATCAAACTATCTGGTAGGCTCAAGAGATATTTCGAGTTGCATTTGTAGTAATTATTGTCGGCTAGTTTGAGCTTCAGCTGCAGCATACTACTCTAGATAGAGTGTTACGGATACCATTTCAAATGCACCATCCGAACAGGAGATTGGAACTCAAATCGAGCAAGCGTTACCAAACGCAAACCAGCATAGAATTTGGAACAGGTTACTTAATGATTGTATGACGTATCTTGATCACTGGGGTAACGACCTAGGGTTGCGATGGTAAATCTAAGATTAAGGGAAAATATGATGAGTGTAGTACATATATCTTAGGTTATTAATCTGTGACCGCGATAGCACCCTGAAAAAATTTCAGAGTTACCTCACCATCACAGCGTGCCCCACATAATGAAGAGGAGTAAATTACGAGCGTAGTATCATTGTAGGATAGAGTATTTTGATCTTTAAGTTCAAAAGGGGCTAAAGGAGAAAAGGCCAGACAGTCAGCTGCTGCCTTTAAATATTTTTTTGAATATGTTATATTTTGTCTTGAACAACACATTCAACTGTCCAACGTGCGGCAAACGTATGGTATTGAGTAGGGTTGCAGGTCGTCCCAAGGAATGGATATGCGATAGGGATATTATGCACCACTACGAAAGTGTGCTTGTTCAATAACAGGTCTAACTTCTTCTTTTTTATTGTCGCCAAACACCTCTCTGACTATGTTGTGTAATTTTTTGCAGCCAGCGGATATTTGTGATAGAAGCGGTATACTGATGCTTGTATCAAACTATGGTCATCGAGTATGAAGGAAAATATGACAATTGAGATAAGCCGGATCTTGAACCATCTGT
>JALZFN010000209.1 GCA_030861545.1 Thermoproteota archaeon
TCAGATCCCAACCCAACATCTAATCCCGCATCTACGATTCTATTAATATCGAGTATACCGCTTTTAAGAAAGAAATTAGAGCTTGGACAATGTGCGACTTTCGCCGAGTATTTTCTAAGAATAGATATTTCCTGGTCATCAAGATAAATACAATGTGCCATTACGGTTTTGGGCATCAGTAGATCTGCACTTTCATAGACCTCTGTATAGTTCCTATAATCTGGAAAAAGAGTTTTAACCAATTTTATCTCGCGGCGACTTTCTGAAAGGTGAGTTTGAATGTATGCATCGTACTTTCTAGCTAGCTTTGAGGCTTGCTTCATTAGCTCAAAGCTGCACATGGGAGCAAAGCGTGGAGTAAATACATAGCTTAATCTCCCACCATCTTTCCTATGCCATTTTCTACATAACTCTTCGCTTGCCTCAAGAGAGTCTGTTGTTTTCTCCTGTAAAAATCCAGGTGAATTCTGGTCCATCATTACTTTGCCCATAAGGATCCTTAAGCCCGAACCGCTAGCCTCTTGGAAGGCCATGTCAGTTGAATCCTTGTGAACGGTACTGTAAACACAAGCAGTTGTTGTGCCGTTTGCTTTTAGATCAGTAAAGAATCTTGCTGCTGCTGCCCTAGCAACTTGCGAAGATTCAAACCGTTTTTCTGCCGGAAAAATGTACTTATCAAGCCATTCAAGTAGCTCATAACCATCCATTGCCACAACATCGTATTGAGGCAAGTGGACATGAGTGTCAATTAGACCTGGTGCGATTACCTTATCTCCAAAGTCAACTATATTTCCTCTTCTACGAAGATCTTTGAATTTGCCATATTCTATGATCTTTCCTTCGCTAACAACTAGGGCCCCGTCAGCTATATCTTCAAACTGAGTATAAGAAATAGGATTTAGAATTCTTCCTCTGTAAACAATAGGTATGTTGCTCATGTCCTACGTAACAAACATTAGGCACATATATGCACATGACTGGCCAGCTCGAAATGGCTAGGTAGCAGCCACGGATATAGCGGCGGCACCCTGTATATATTCATGAGGCAACAAGCTAATAGAGTAGAGAAATCGCCAGAGGTAAAATTAATGAAAAATACTAGTTACTCAATATAGGGCATCTATTCCTTTTTGGTCACCTATGCCAAGGCTTCTTTTTAGTGTCTCGCCCTGGGCGGCCGATCCGTACATTGTTAACTTTGTATCACTCACATGTCCAAGACCTATAGCATGCCCGATCTCGTGTGTGGCTACGTCTCGAATGTCAAATGGACTTCCCGCAATGCCCGCACAGCTCCACTTAGAGGAAATGAACCATTTGTCACCAGTGTCAAATACAACTTCCGCCTTTGAAATAAGCTTCGTGGCTGTATTGTACCAAACTGTTGTTCTAGCTAATGCACTCCCAGAACCGTCAATTGCACCCCACCGAACTTTTATCTTTGCATTTAATGCGTCAGAGGTTTGCGTAAAAAATGTGCCGGCGGGATGGTTCTCATTGTCGATTGTATTAAAAGCATTTATTACAGCCTGCTTTGCTGATGTCTTGTCAATGCCGCTCGTAACACCAGAAGGATTTATGTTATAAGAAACGGGGAAGCTGTTCCATTTTATCTGCTTTAGTGCATATTGGCTGGACCCGTCGCCGCATACATCGGTAGAGCTGGATGCTCCAGTATGAATATCGTCTTGTTGCTGCTTTCCCGGCGGGTCCCTTCCTGGTTTTCCATAATCTATAAAAACTATTTTACTGAGCTCGTGGCCCTTTTCTTGGACTGGGAGAGCTTGCGCCGTAGCGAGGATGGCGCCAGAGCTATACGGAGCCGTCAGAGTCACTAGCAATAAGCCCAAAGCCAGCAACGCAAAGGTGAATATACGTCGCGATGACGGAATTCTTGTTAAATAGTCACCTATTAAGGGAATTCGTTGGACTTTCATTAAGCAGTGCGAGCGCCGAACGCTATTAAACCTTTTGGAACGGGAACACATCTATTCAAACCACTTTAATGACCTTCAAAGTCCAAAACTTTGAGGGCGGAGAGAACTTTTCGCTAGTCTGCAAAATTTAAGAATCATTAAAGATAACCGCGTTTAGGTTCAGACTGATCTGAAGGTACAGTTTCCTTATGTTCTTGAGGGATTATTGTTAATCTGTGTACTTCGACCACAAGGCTCTTGAAGTTCTGATACTCTTGATCATGCTCAAATGCATATGCCTCGCGGGCAATTACAGTCTTCGTCGTATTGTTTGCTGTAATTTTTAGCACATAAAAGTGCTCAGGTGTTACTAATATACAGTTTCCGTGGGGGTCACAAGTTTCTGTAAAGTTATTTGTTATCTGAAAAAATCCAGTTTCTGCAGCAGCCACCCAAATCTTTTGCATCTGGGTTGGCGAAAGTGTAAAGGTAATATTTGTAAGGCGAGCGCCAACATTTTCCCTGAGATATGCATGACGCTCTGAGCTCAGCGTATTGTTACTTTCACCTATGATACCAAAGG
>JALZFN010000024.1 GCA_030861545.1 Thermoproteota archaeon
AATCAATAGTAGTCATTGAAATGTTGTCTCTTTCTTGGCAGTATACAGCTTCATGAACAAGTGGTATAAAGATACGATTGACAATAAAGCCAGCAACGTCTTTTTTGCATAGCACTGGCTGCTTCCCAATCTTTTGCACAAGGGTCGTCGCCATATCAATCATGTCTTGGTTAGTTTTGGCACCCGGTATCACTTCTACTAAGGGCATCAGCTGTGGTGGATTGAAAAAGTGAAGACCAATAAACCGATCTGGCCTATTTGTAAGTGCAGCCATTTCTGTAATTGGAAGAGTGCTTGTATTTGAAGCATAAAGCGTCCTGTCCTCTGCAAAATTATCAACTTCCGCATATACCTTCCTTTTCAAGTTCATGTCTTCTGGGACTGCTTCTATGAGCAAATCTGCACCTTTAAGAGCTTGTCCTAGGTCAACTACTGGAGTAATTCTTGCAAAGATCCTGTCAGCTTCTGTCTGGGAAATTTTCTGCTTTTCAACTAGCTTGCTGAGTGACCATTTTATTTTCTCCATTGCTTTGTCTAGAAAAGATTGTTCGATGTCACGTAAGGCTACATTGTAGCCAGCCATCGCAGATACCTGAGCAATACCGTGACCCATAATACCAGACCCAAGGATGGTTATTTTATCGATTGTAGATAGCGACATTACAGCATAAGCATGACTCTTGGGGAATTTTTAATGTTGCTAATCAAGCATATCTTTAAAACTTACTTAACTATATTGTTTTGATAATTGGATTTACAGCGCTTTGTTGCAGATGTAACATCGCTTTCAGGCAAAATGTCAGACGGCGAGCCTGAAGAAATAGTGAGAAGAATGAACTTCGTAAAGAACAGACTCATCGAGCTCTACATGCGAAACCTTGTTAAGATAAATCATTCAGCGATGGAGCTTGTATGCGCCAAGCATCTGATACGCTATGGGTATAAAGTTGACGTGGAGAAACAACTGACCGATATTTTAATCTGTGATGTGTATGCAGAAAAAGGGGATGGTGTGGCCATCGTCGAAATCGAAACCGGCTTTATCCCACCCGAACATGCACTCGATCCGCTATCGTACTATGCCGCAAGAATAGCAAGCAAAATAGCGCGCTATAGTAAGCATGCAAATCAGTTCGTCTTAGCTACACCTCCTGTCAGTGTCCTTCCAATACCCACACTTTTCAGGCGCCCACCTCGTGATAGAAGACCAAGTGAAATTAAAAAGGTTAAAGGGTTATGTGATAAATATTACAAAAACCCGCCTGTGACTGAGGATGAAATTCTAAATGGCCGATTACATATAACGTATATCATAAATATCGACGGTGGTAAGGTGATTGAAATGGATACTGATTCATACTTTGAGCATGTAGGCGGCATGTTGTCTACGTCTATGGACTTATGAGAATTTTGTGATGGTCTTTTGACCATATATAGGCCTCCTCCCTTTTGAGACACGAATAGTTGTAATTCTTTCGTCTTGCTTTTCAATTGATGCCTTGACCACTTTTAGCACATTGTCATCTTTGGTGCCCTTAACGTAGACTACATATACAAGAGCCTGATCCTTTCCATCTACTTTTCTAACGACCCTTCCAATTCTCTGTGCTACTTGATTCATGTTTGATGTGCTAGCGATGATTATTGCAATGCCAACCTGAGGCACATCATAACCAATCTCAAGTGTATGTACCGACAGTAAAGGAAAATAATCTTTACCCCAGCTTTCCAAGATGTCTTTCCTCTCTTTTGGTTTGATTCCATTGTGTATTGTTTGTGCTGGTATACCATTTGCTTCTAGTACTGCCTTTAACTGTTGAATGGAGTCGATAGTTTCACTAAATATCATAATGCGCTCGCCTGCATGCCTCTTGACCAGTTCGACTGCTTTGAGTAACTTCTGTTTGGTGGCACTTAGTAATTCCTTGCGTTTTCTCACTTGAGCAAACCATAATTTTGCCATGGATGCACGAGATCCGCCACGCATCAGTATCTTAGTCATCTTAGCTGGATCATAGGCCTGAAGCTTTCTTGAGATATCTTTTATCGAATCAGTTGCATCGTCATAGCTTTTTTGTTCCTCTGAAGTAAAGCAGACTTCTACAGGTTTGACGATTGGCTTAGCGAGCCTGCCATCTGTT
>JALZFN010000099.1 GCA_030861545.1 Thermoproteota archaeon
ACCCCTCTTCTTTCATAGTCCTTGTTTGCTGGATTCTTTGTCACTGTCAGGATCTTAGATTTGGTGGCTTTCTTGTTCTCCTGATCGATTATGTTAGCAAATTCAGCAGTCTTAAAAGCTACCTTGACGTTGTTTCCCCTAGTTCGCCGCAGAACAGTCTGGATAGGGCCGACTACAGCTTCATTTGGATATCTGTCAATCTCGAATTTGCGTCTTCCTCTCATGGCAACCTTCCGGCCGCCCGTTAGCTTTCGGCCCGCAAGGTTTTCAACCGATTTTCGCATGGCTGTACAGTAGACTAATCTCTTATATATGCTCTAATTAAGCCTTTTCAGGCTCCGCTGATGCTTGGACGGCAGTGTGGCTTGAGGCTGTGGGGTCAGTTGCATTTGTGGTTGACAGAGCTGGCTGTTTGTTTGTTTTTGTAGTCGCAAGTCTGCTTTTTATCCCATTGAGGTCCGTTATTCCAAAGTAGCTTTGAAACTTTGGGGTTGTCTTGTATACCTTAAGCCTGCCAAGGTTTTCATGCTCTACAAATTGCAGCCGCTCAAGCACCTTGACGTGAGAATAGACCTGGCTGCCTCTTATCTGCACCAATCTCTTTGACGTCACGGGCTGCTCATATGCGATGTAGGAGAGCGACTTAAGCGCGGCTGATGGAAGTGAAGGATGTTGGGCAAATTTGCGCACAAGTGGAGTGTACTCTGGTCTCAGCTGGAATACATATGTCCCGTCCTCAAGCTGAGCTATTTCGATTGCTCTGAAGGTTACCTTCGTTTTCTTTGCCAATTCGTTAACCAACCGTTGGGTTTTTTCTTTTGAGTCGGTACCTGAAGCCCTTATCAAATCATCAAGCGACAGGGGCCTGCCCGCGCAGTATAGGGCCGCTTCTATTCTAGCAGCAATTTCGTCATCTGGAAGTGACTTGCGCAAACTATGTGCCTATATTTCAAAGAATTGATTTATTATCTTATTGATATCGTAGAAATACTAATAGTTACTATTGTTGTTGTTATTGTTGTCTTGTCAGGGTGTCTCCGCAGCCAGAGTGATCTTAATGTCGTTAGAATCTTGCAGCTGATCAAGCTTGACCTTGCCGTTCATCGCAAGGTATAGCATGGCTATAAAGCATCTTGCGACTTCTAGTGGCTCCATCCTGGCAACCAGCGTCCTGAACATAAGCGCACCGTCGGCCGCTACGATATCAAATATCATATCCTGATAACCTTGAATTATCTTCTCGAACTTGACAAGATATTGATCAAAATTAAAAGTCTCCACCGGTTCGAGTTCCAGCTCCTGTTTCTTTCTTTTTGAACGAGGGTTTGCAAGCTCAATTATCATACTCTCTAGCACGTGCAGCAGGTCTTCCACCGAAACAGGATACGTTGGCTCAATTCTAAAAGGCAATTCTAGGGGGTTTAGCATAGGTATAGGCGCGGTCTGATTCTTGGGGTTGTTTGGATCGGCGGCGTCAAGGCTCTTCTTCTGCATCGCTATTTTTTCAAGTACGAAAATGCTTTCTACTTTTAGCCGATATATCATAGACGAAGAGACTGCCGCTAACCCGCAAATTCGTAGGTCTTTGTTTCCAGTGGCGTTGATTAACCGTAGGAACATTTCCAATAACTGCACAATGTCTATGCTCCAGACATCATCTTTTCTGACGAGAGATGAGGGATTAAAAAGCAGATTCAGTGGTGGCTTTGAGATTAACCTTTTAGTGTCAGAATTACCTGTTTGCTCCTCTTCTTGTTCTTCTGCCGCCTCCTCCTCGTCTACTCCCAAAATTTATTTGCATCTCCCCTCGGTAGTATCTAGACTGCGAAAACTCCTCATATAATGCTTGTTTATATAAAGTAAAATCCTCTGTTCGGCTTCTAATTCCATACCTGAAGAACTTGTGTTTCCTTTTTTTGTCTAGTTGCTCGCTAACTGCAAGTCAGACTTGCTCTACTGCTTCTTCTATTCAGTAACTTTGCCTCGCCACCCTTTTTGTTTATCCATTTGTCTTCCTTTTCGCCTTCATGAAATCGTCTCATGGGGATACATGGAAACTCATTAATTGACATCACAGCTTCGCAGGTGAGGATAGTAGAAGATGATCTTGATGCAACTGTTAAATGATGGAGCTCACATAGGCAATTCAAATTCACAATGGCGTACAGAAATCTGCCTTGCGGATGCATATATAGAGTGGAATGCAGAAGAGACTATGTTGGTGTTTTGCCCTTGTCAGAATTTGAACTACATAGACAGGCAAGGTACCGACACAGACTTTGTGAAAATGATAGCAACGCCAAAGTGGAGCAGGACAGAGCACCGCTTTTGGAGATAGGATAAAAAAACAAATACCCTCACAGCAGCGGCGACAGTGACGTGTGAAGTATATATGTATTTATTTTCTGCTTAGATATCATATATTCTTGCAGAGGAGAAAGGAAGAAGAAGAAAAATATGGGAAGCAATAGAAAAAGAAAGAGGCGTACTACCTCAACAAGTCGGATCATCACTATTGGAGGAATTGCAGTTATCGGTGCAATAGTTGCATTCATGGTG
>JALZFN010000102.1 GCA_030861545.1 Thermoproteota archaeon
CCATTAGTCATTCTCTCCCCGAGTGACGCTCATTGCAGCTCTTTGTTTAATAAGAGGACGGAAAGAGTGCCTAAACGTACTACCTGAAGAGTCCGGAGTTTGCTATAATGCTCTCAGTGGCATTCAGCAGTTTCTCTATGTCTGCCTCTTCATGGGCGAAAGATATAGCCGCCATCTTTGCCGGCAGAAAAAATATTCCATGGTTCCCCATAAGAGCAATGTGGTATCGCCTTAAGAGATCTATATTAGATTTCGCGACGTCGGTTGCATCCAAAACAGCAGTCACGTCGAAATGTGTCAAAAACAGCGAGCCTACTCCTGTGACCTGGCATGCTATTTCAGAATCTGCAAACAACTTGAGTAGTCGCTTTCTTGCCATTGCACCAAGCCTGTCAATTTTACTGTAAACCTGATGTTTGTTTTTCTTTAAGAAATCCAGTGTCTTTAAACCTGCGATCATTGTCATAGGATTAGCTGAAAATGTTCCACCTCCTATGGCACAGCGAGTTTCCTTGTCCCTTCTCCCTACGGGATCAGCAAGTGACATTATCTCTTTGTCGCCGCATAGCACTCCGATCGGCATTCCGCCACCGGCTATCTTTCCCAAGGTAAACAGATCTGGTTCTAGTCCATAGATACTTGCCGCCCCATGAAGAGAAAGCCTAAAGGCTGTAACTATTTCGTCTAGTATGAAAAGGCTGCCATTCTTTTTAGCAAATTCCTGTAGTCCCTGCAGATAACCTTCGACAGGAGGAACGCAGCCTGCGCCTCCAAGGACCGGTTCGACTATTATACATGCCAAATCATCCTTTACTGTTTCAAGTACCTTGAGAGAGGCGTCCAGGTTGTTAAATGGTATCGACTCAACGAACTGTCCCTCGTCTTGCACAAGACCCAATCCCTCATCTTGCTCAAATGGATAGTTGACTGTCTGCATAAGCGTGGTATTGAAGCCATGCCAGCCCCCAATCGCTTTGGCAACTATGCGTTTCCCAGTTCTCGCTCGAGCAAGCCTTATTGCATACATTGTAGCTTCTGATCCGGTGCTGCTAAAGCGCATCATCTCAGCCTTAGGCATTAACTTCTGAATAGTTTCTGCGAGATCAATACTTACCCTGTTCGCCGTGCCATATAGCATTCCGTTTTTAGCCTGCTCCGAGATGGAGCCGGCAACTATCTTAGGAGAGTGACCCAAAATGAGTGCCCAGTGACCCATCCAGTAATCGGTGTATTTGTTACCGTCTACGTCTATCAAATGTCGACCCTTTGCAGCGGATGTGTAAAATGGAAAAGGTTCAAAATAGCGGATATTGTGATTAATACCACCTGGGAAAACTTTAACAGCGCGGGAATAAAGGCGGCTTGACTTTTTTGTTTTCTGTTTATAATTTTTCAAAAAGTCATGCTGCATAGATGCAGTTGCCTGTGTGGGCTAGTCGCTCTATAATCTTTTCCTTTTAAATTTCTGTTATATATCAAAAATATTGAGAACTTTTGACTGACGGTGGAGTTCGATCATTCCACATTCCACATTGTAGTAACACAGGCTATGTAATACTTCTTTTGCAGCAAACTAAAATAACGGATTACAGACGGCTGAGATCATGATAGAGCAAAATCTTCGTTCGCTTGGTATCACCCTGCCCATTCCGCCGGAATCCGCAGGTTCTTATCTCCCCGTTGTTCCTTCCAACAATCTTGTGTTCGTGGCAGGGCAAATACCAATAGAGGGTAAAGAGGTCAAATTCAAAGGGAAGGTTGAATCAATACAAAGAGGTCAGGAAGCGGCAAGATTGTGTACTATTAATGCTCTTGCACAGTTAAAGTCATTTCTTGGCAGCCTCGATAGAATCAAGCGGGTTATTAAAGTCACAGGATTTGTTAACTGCGAACCAACATTCTACGACCATGCTAAAGTAATTAATGGAGCATCCGATCTGCTTGTTAGTGTCTTTGGCGAAAATGGAAAACATGCAAGAGCGGCTGTAGGAGTGAGCAGTTTGCCCCTTGATAGCTCAGTAGAGATAGAGTTCATAGTTGAGGTCTAGATAATATGCATCAGAGCGGAAATCTTGTGGCCCTTTTATTATCTTGGATGAGAAGTCATACTTTATTATCTAATATAATATGAGGTACAAGAATCCAAATTAGATATTATGTGGAGTTGCTTTATACCCAACCAAGAGTCTTGTGTTAACATAGCAGCGAAGTTACCTACTCAGTCTTGTTAGATAACTTTGTGTTAAGTATTTGAATGAATTCTTGGAGATTGGCTTTTGGAATTACTGCCCCACAAGCCCTGTCATGACCGCCTCCGCTTCCTCCAAGCTCGGACGCGATATCATTAGTTAATCTCCCAAGGTGTACCCTGCATTCTACCGATCCTCGTATCGACACTACGTATGACTTGATATCCTCCTTTAGTTTATACACCATGGCTGCAGGTTTTCCGGATGAACCAAGCACGAAATTAACTACCATGCTCGAGGACAATTGGACCGTGCTTGGCGCGTAGGCGAGATTATCCAATTTCACAACCGAATCCTCTATAGAGGCGACTGCATTTGCCACTTTTTTTGCAAACTTTTCTGCCATCTCGAAACCTCCTTTGATATCGTGCGGATATTTCATCTTGGCAAGTGTATCGACTATCTTTAAGAGGAATGGATCATCGTGCTGGTTGGAGGATATGATATAGGATAGTGCTGTGGACTCAAGCATCAAAAATTGCCGGTCAAATCTGGAAACTATGGCTGACGCGAGCGGTTTGTCCTCCATATAGTCGGTAAGCGCGCCCATAGCGGCAAAGAATGCTGCATGGTCTGGGAGTTCTTCTTTATATTTTGTGTAAACCTGAATGCTAGTGCATTCTTCAATTGTACGTATGAGCGTAACATCTACTTTTTTGAGAGCATGTAATGTATCTTTGCTAATATCGTGATGATCGATATAGGTTACTTCCGCTCCATTAGAAACAATTCTTTGAAGAAGTTCAGTAAATTTCTGTTCATTTTTTTTTGACAAACCCAAGTCGCATACGAACAATTGTTCGATCTTATCATGCATTGTCGCAACCTTCTCAAGTCTCGAAATGAGGTTCGCATAGTCAACTAGTATTACTTTTGATATATCAAAGGCTGCCTTAATGAGCGCAGCTGAGCAAATGCCATCGACGTCTTCCTTATGGGAAATGCAAAAGCTTGGCATTACATTCAGAGTGGAGCATTCATTCCCCAGATTTAATGGTTCGTTGACCAGGTGAGAATAATACGGTAAACGTATCTTGTGCATGCAAAATGCAAAAGACTAAAAAAGTAAAATGCAGAATAGCAGAAAAAGAAGTAAAACCGTCGTGATAGAATCACAGGATTTTTTGTTGTGACGTTTATTTTCTTACGGAATGTTCCTTGCGTGTTTCCGGAGTTGCTGAAGATGGTG
>JALZFN010000117.1 GCA_030861545.1 Thermoproteota archaeon
GCAGGAACTTGCTGTGTATCTGGGCAGGCTTATAATAATTCATCTTATCGGCGACATCTCTTGTCAAGCGCCAATATGGATCTTGATCTATTGCGGCTGGTATTAGTACAGGTACACGCTTGCCTTCTATGGCAGTTGGAAGAAAGCAAGGTGCCGCCTGCACAGGCGGAAACCCTATCATCCCAATATTGGTTGAATTTGAAAATCCAAAGACTGCACGAGCCGTAGAAAATGTTATTCGTTTCGCAACCGCGATTGCAATCGGATAAAGATGTTGAATATGCTTTGTATTTACTACTATCTTGGTCTTTTTGGGATCGAACCCCATTGCAATAATATCTAAGATATTTTCATACGTATAGTGTTCGGTCTCCTTCATTGTTCTGTCCTGACTATAAAGAAACTTTTCATCGTCTGTAAGTTGAAACAGCAATTTTGAATCGAACTTCTCCTGTAGGTATTTTGTAAAGATCCATGGCATGAGATGTCCCATGTGAACCATGCCCGACGGCCCTCTGCCTGTGTAAAGGTAAAAGCTCTCTCCACTACTCTTCTTGTCCAATATCCAATCAAAGTCACGGTGGGAAAAGAAGTAACCCAATTTTAGAAGAGGATGGATCTCACCAGTCATCCTCTTAACCTTCTGCAGCAGCTCAGAGGTTATAGGCTGCGTGCCAAATTTTACGATCAGTTTGTCATAGTCGATATCGCCTTCAACTTCCCAGGGAGTGACTTTAAACTCGCTGCTACTGGCATCAGTCTGATCGTGGTTGTCGTCCTCCGGATCCATCCTTGTAGAAGCAAAGTTACATTAAACGTTTAAAAAGTCTTACACTCCCACAACTTTGACTAATGAGTGACGCGCCGGCATTTCATTCGATTGAGCGGTCCATACTCAAGGCCTTGTTCGACAAAGAGCGTCTTCGAGTTGACGAGCTTGTTGACAGCGCCGGTTTATCTATCGATCAGATCAGACGCGGCATCGAGTGGCTAAAATTCAAGAACCTAATCTCAATTGATGAGCCATCAACGAAGAAAGTGTATCTAGCCTCCGAAGGGATGTCGGCGACAAAAAATGGGCTGCCAGAAAGAAGGCTGGTAAATGCAGTGAAAGAAGGTAAAGTCAGAATTGCAGAAGTGCTTGCCAATGGTTCCATAAAGAACGAGGAAGTAAATGCTGCCATCGCGGGAGCAAGGCGCAACCAGTGGATTCAACTCATTGAAGGCAAGATGGTGCCAACTGCGTTAACAGAAAAGCAATCTCCAGAAGAGAGATTTCTTACAAGCCTAGGAAGTGGAATGGAGATTACGAAACTAACTGAAGACGAAAAGGTTGTACTCGAGCAGCTGAAAAAGCGTCCCAACTACATAGAGATCAAAGAAGAAAAGGAATTAAGAATTTCACTTACTGATGCTGGAAGACGACTAGTTCCCAGCCTAAAAGAAGAGCAAGCGGAGCGTCGTCTTACGACTGAGCTTATTACATCAGGGAGATGGAGGAAGGCCAAGTTCAGTCCCCTTGACGTAGAGGCACCTGCACCCGTTGTCTATCCTGGAAGGCGTCACCCTCTGATGGACATTGTTGAAGAGGTCAAAGAAAACTTTGTTGGGTTGGGCTTTTCAGAAATAGAAGGCCCTATGATCCAATCAGCCTTTTGGAACTTTGACGCTCTATTTACACCACAAGATCATTCTTCACGAGAAATGCAGGACACATTTTACATTTCAGATCAGAAGCAGGCAATACCAGCAAGCAAACATCAGATTGTAAAGGTCTCCCAAGTCCACAAGCAAAGATGGAGCCCGAACTGGGCCATCAAAGAAGCCGAGCGGGTAGTCCTTCGTACTCATACCACCCCCGTAACGCTGCAGCATCTTGCAAAGATCAAATCAGATGTCGGCCGGTTCTTTTCAGTAGATAGAGTTTTTCGGAACGAAAAGATGTCATACAAGCATCTAGTCGAATTTCATCAGGTAGAGGGAGTCGTCACGGCGCAGGAAGTGTCCCTTCGTGAGCTAATGGGTCTACAAAAAGAATTCTATGCCAAGATGGGCATTACGCGTATCAAGTTCTGGCCTACATTCTTTCCATATACAGAGCCGTCGTTGCAGAGTGTGGTCTACAACGAAAAATTGGAAAAATGGGTTGAGCTCTTTGGCATGGGAATTTTTAGGCCTGAGGTAACGAAGCCGCTTGGCATCGAAAACCGTGTACTTGCATGGGGCGGAGGCCTCGAAAGAATCGCTATGCTCCGCTTTGGATTGGATGATGTGCGTGAATTGTATGGCAATAAACTTGCATGGCTTAGGAGCGTTCCTAAATGCCCGTTGTAAACCTAACAGTTGACCGGCTGAAAAAGTTCATCTCTGGTATCCGCATGGAAAAAGTGCTTGATATGTTACCATTTGTTGGACTTGATATTGAAGACATAGATAAGAATATCATCCGAGTTGAATACAATCCAAACAGACCGGACTTTTCGTCAGATTATGGCATAGCGAGAGCGTTGCGCGGCTTACTTGAAATCGAGACTGGCATGCCAAAATTCAAGATATCTGGGAAAAGTGGATTGGCAGTCAGAGTTGAACCTGCGGTAAGGAAGATAAGACCTTACATCGCTGCAGTTGTGGCAAGAAATGGAAAACTAGATGATGAAACTATAACACAGCTAATTGCAATGCAGGAAGACCTTCATAATGGTATTGGAAGAAATCGCAAAAAAGCGTCAATTGGTATTCACAACCTGGATGTCATCCAGTTCCCACTCACATATAAGACTGTCAACAGGGCCTATTCGTTTATCCCGCTAGATGAATCTTCGGAGTACTCAATAGATCAGATACTAACAGAATCAGACATCGGCAATCAGTATGGTCACCTCCTGTCAGGATTTGACAGATATCCCATCATAGTTGACAGCCTAGGCACCACGCTTTCATTTCCTCCTATAACTAATAGCAGCGTAACGAAGGTTGATGAAAAGTGTCAGAACCTATTTGTCGAAGTCACCGCAACCGATCAAAAGTGTGCTGAAGATATGCTTGCTATTTTTGCATTCGCGCTCTATGATGCAGGCTTTGAAATAAGAACTGTGACTATAGGCTTAGGCAAGAAAAAGTCTGAAACGCCACAGATGGCGGCAAAAATCATTTCTGCAGATTTGACCTACATTAATAGCGTTCTTGGCCTAATGCTTGACACAAAGCAGGTCATTAACTGCTTGAAGAAAAGCAGGCTAGATGCAAAGGCAATAGGCAAAGAAATTATCTGCACTATTCCGCGATATCGCACAGACATCCACCACTCGATAGACATAGCAGAAGAGGTAGCGATAGGTTATGGCATTTATAACTTAAAGCCGA
>JALZFN010000255.1 GCA_030861545.1 Thermoproteota archaeon
TATAACAAAACATAATTAACAAAAAATTTAGTAAAACTAAAATTGTGCTTAGAGAGGTTTTAATCATATACCAATTGAGAGGATGAATAGAAAACATGGGAAGTATCAAATCGCTAAAGTGCAGAGAATGCCTCAAAGAATATGAGCCGCAATTTCGGTATGTATGCGAGGAATGCTTTGGTCCTCTGGATGTTACATACGAAGAGTTATCCATAAATAGAAGCACTTTTGAATTAAGGGAAAAGACATACTGGCGCTATTTTGAGCTCCTGCCAATTGCCGACAAGAGTAATATTGTAAACTTGAACGCAGGGCTCACACCACTGCAACATGCAGACAAGCTGAGCGACAGGCTTGGGCTGAAAAGTTTGTACGTCAAGAACGACTCCGTTAACCCAACGTTTTCATTCAAAGACAGGCCTGCCGGCGTTGCAGTTTCACGAGCTAAAGAAATAAGGCTAAGCGCTGTAGGCTGTGCTTCTACGGGCAACCTGGCATCTGCCACTGCGGCTCACGCAGCCAAGGCGGATCTACCTTGCTACATCTTTGCGCCATCTGACATTGAACATGTCAAGATTGCCCAGGCACTTTCATACGGTGCCGAGTTTGTTGCAGTAGAAGGCACATATGATGATGCCAACAGGCTTGCTTCAATGATTGGAGATAAGAAAGGCATAGGCGTCGTCAATATTAACATGAGGCCTTATTATGTAGAAGGATCAAAAACCCTTGCCTATGAGGTTGCTGAGCAGATGGATTGGCAGGTGCCGGATCGGCTGATAATTCCAGTAGGAAGCGGCGCGATGCTCAATGCAATATGCAAGGGTTTTGAAGAGCTTCACTCTCTTGGGCTGATCGACAGTCCCAAGAACATGAAGTTGGTTGCCGCACAACCTCGCGGCTGTGCGCCTATAGTTGATGCATTCAAACGCGGCAGCGATGAGGTAGTACCCGTCGAGCTGCCTGAGACAATTGCGAAGAGTTTGGCGATTGGGGACCCTGGCGACGGTATTTATGTGTTAAAAAGGTTAAGGCAGTACGACGGGTTTGCAGAAGAGGCAAGTGATCAGGAAATCGCTGATGGCATTATGCTACTTGCCAAGACAGAAGGCATCTTCACTGAGCCGGCAGGCGGCGTGTCAGTTGCCGTTCTGAGGAAGATGGTAGAAGAAAGCAAGATAGATAAGGACGAGCACATTGTCTGCTATATCACTGGCAATGGTCTTAAAGCTACAGAAGCAATTATAGGTCTACTACCAAAACTAAATGCCATCAAGCCCGACTCAGCAGAAGTTTCGGCAATGATAGGTGGATAATCTTGGCCAAGGTCGAATTCGTAGTTCCTTCGGTATTGAATAGAGGACAGGGAGAGAAAAAGTTCTCCATAGAGGGTTCTGACCTGCACGATGCCTTTCAAAAAGTTTCGGAGCAGATGGGTGACGACTTTAGACGAAGAGTGTTTGATCACAATGGCAAGCCAAGATCGCTTATCAACATCTACATTAATGGCAAGAATGTCCGCTTTAGTGGAGGCACATCCGCCCAACTAAATGACGGCGATTCTATCTACATCCTGCCAGCGGTGGCGGGAGGAACGGAATTGACAAGTGAGGAGCTTCAGCGCTACTCCAGACAGGTGATGCTTGAGGAGATCGGCTTTGAAGGCATGGAAAAAATAAAGAGTGCGAAGATCTGTGTAGTGGGCGCAGGCGGCATCGGAAACCCTGTTTCCACACAACTAGTGGCGATGGGAGTAGGCAAAGTACGTATCGTAGACAGAGATGTTATTGAAGTTACCAACCTGCACAGGCAACACCTTTACACTGACGGGGACATTGGGCGCGTCAAGGTGGAGGCCGCGGCAGATCGGTTGTGCAAGCTCAACCCGACAGTCAAGATAGAGCCAGTTCCAACGTCTGTAACCAAATATACTGCGGAAAGCCTAGTCGAAGGCTTTGATATTGTCATTGATGCATTAGATAGTGTTGATGCTCGCTACGCTCTTAATGACGCATGCATCAAACACAATATTCCATTGATTTACGCTGGCGCGCTTGGCGTGCTGGGATCGGTCTGTACAATTCTGCCAAACAAGACAGCATGCCTGCGCTGTATATTTCCTGAGTTAAATGAAGAGGAAATGCCAGCCTGCAGCACAGAAGGCGTGCACCCGTCAATACTATACTTGGTTGCTGGCATACAAGTGTCAGAGGCAGTTAAAATAATCACAGGCAGAGAACCCGCACTTGCTAATGAGCTACTCTACATCGATCTGAATGAGTTATCGTTCGAGCGCATTCAGATGTCCCGACAACAAGAATGTCCGTCGTGTGGGATTGGGCGCAAAGAAAGCAAGTTAGTGGCTAACGAGCTGATAATTGAAGAGTTGTGCGGACGCGACAGGGGCAAACGTACATGGACAGTGACCCCTCCAGAGCCTGCGTCCATCAGTCTGAGTGCCATAATCAGGAATGCCGAGTCACTTGGTTATAACGTTAAGACAAGGGGCAACCTTGGAATAACTGCAGTCAATTCAGGCAAGATGTCTGTAAGTTTCCTCTCAAGCGGCGCTGCTACGATCGTTGGTGCAAAGGACAAAGAAGAGGCCATCAAGATCTACACGACATTTGTAGGATGACTCTTAGCCACTCATAAACTCTGTCAGGCTCGACTGGGTCCGTCTTTCCTCTTTGAAGATCAATTTCAGTTCCATCGCTACTGATTCAATTCTGCTGCGCAAATAGTCATTAATTTTGTATTGTTTGCACATATTAGTCGCAATGTCAAGGTATTTTTCAACAGCCCCCCTTGTTACTGTTTGGATCAATGCGCTTCCGCAATCAATGCACTTGCCCATAAGTGGCATCCTACGGAATTTGGCACCGCATGCCATACATCGAAATGTCTGCGAAGAGTAGGATCGCATATTGCCGATTATGTCAGGCAGAATGTGTGTGGTGAGAACCATCGCTGCAACTTCGTCAGCATCGACTGCGTTTATCAGTTTTGCAGTATCAAACTGCATTTTCAACTTTTCTTCCATTGTGTTAAGAGTAGAGTAGGCGCTCCTCTGAGCCTTTGTGACGAGCGCATTGGTTGAATGCGTAAAGCCATAGCCAAAGAACTGGCGCGAATCACCTATCCTATTCCTGATAGTCTCAATCATATCTGCTACGTCGGCAGCCTTGGCCTGCTTCCATGTTGCTTCATAGAATGCAACAGGGTATGTGTTTGCAACATCAATGTTGTGTGCTTGCCGCTGGACCTCGTATGGTAGCACTATAGGCTGTATAAGTAGCGGAGCGTCCATCAACCCACCTATCTTGTCTGGTAAAAAGTCATAGGAAAAGTTCAGAAAGGCATCCATAAGAAGCATTACCGAGTCAGCGTCGCCATCGCAGTCGCGGCGCTTAGCAGAGTGCCATATTGGTGAGGCCAAACAAACCTGCGAATCGGCAAAGCCAATTATCCTTCCCACAATGCCTACTGATGTATGTGGCGCAAGGCCTACAATAAGGTGACCAACAAGATCATCAAGAGAAGACACACGGTAAAATGGCTCTAACTCATATAACTTGACGAGTTCTTCATCAATGAACTTCGCCACGTTGACAAGATGCTTTGCAGAAGTGCTAGGGATTATGACGTCTTGCATCATTAACTCTACAATTTGATCCGGCGAGGTTAGATCTCTTCCAAGGTAATCATGCGTGTATCCAAGATCTCTTAACCTCTCAATGTTGGCAGATATCCAC
>JALZFN010000294.1 GCA_030861545.1 Thermoproteota archaeon
GATATGTCATACAATACTTAGATTATTTTTAGCGAATGCTTATTCTCGCACTTTCGTGGGGCTTGAGCTTATCCCAGAAGGCTCCAAGAATTATGCCTAGCAGGCCCCAGAATATACTCATAGTAAAGCCACTTGCAATTCTAAAGCTTGTTACTAAATCCATTGGTGCAGTTATTTGGTCTGGGTTTGGAGGCATTGCAATATAGGCAATCACCATTATTGCTGCATAAACAGCAGGGACTATTGCCCTCTTTGCTGCCTTGTTTCCCAGCTTCCTGTACAATAAAGCGAGACCAAGCGCGCTAAATCCGGATATCGCCATATATGCAAGGTATAGAGTCTGTCGGTAATAGATCGTTTCAGGATCTCCTACTGCAGGAGGGTTTGCAGGATATTTGAGTACAGGCATCAAAAATAATGCGAACCACATGATACCGGCAACAATGAGCCCCTTCTTTTTGTTGTTAGAGCCAGGAACCCCGCTGCGTGTATACGCAAAGACTATTCCAAATAGCGCGGCAATTGATGTTCCTAAGATTGTGCCAGCTACTATTTCACCTCCGCGCTGCCAATTTCTGTAATTGCCAAATTCAACCGAGTTTATGAGTTCGCCTTGTGATGCTGCGTTATGATTTTCAAGTGCAATTGCTTGCTCGATGTATGGCTCTACAATGCCCTGGTTTAAGGCACCAAGGATAGTTCCTGCAATTGCTCCAGCAAGAAGTGTAATAGCAATAAAAGCGATAGTTTTCATAAAAGACCAGGGAGGTTAGTGGCACGGAAATCCTGCTGCATGTCTCATGTCATGGTAGAACTCGTGTGCCCAGTTTGTCCCCGATCCGCCTTCGCTACCATCAGCTGGAACGGTAAAGCCAAGCACTTCGCCCTGATCGAATCCAACTATGAAGATTCCAAAAGCAAGCACTCCAAGAAGAATGGCGACTGCAACTCCCGGAATGCCTGTAGATGTTTTTGTTATCTGGTTACTTACTGACATTTACCTCGAATAGCGGTGGCTATTATATAAATAATCGGATGGTTTATCCAACTCGTACATGTAATAAATAATGCACCCAAGATCACTGCTTTTGCATATGCATATGTATGTCATAATGCTTGAAAAGGTTGCAAGCAGGTATGCCCCAAGCAGGACGCTTTCTTTCGATGCCGTGCATGTGTTTGCAGCTTTGCAGTTGATGGGAAACAACGGCAGGACAAGTAGGAATGCTTTGTGTAGTGAGCTGGTTCTCGGAGAAGGGACAGTCAAGACGCTTGTAAAACATTTAAAGATGCAAGGACTTGTCGAGACCTCAAATGGTGGCATGAAAATGACTGCCAAAGGAAAAGGCATATGTCAAGGACTGCTATCAGCAATTCCTGCTGAAATGAGCTTGCCCAAGTGCTCAGTTGCCTTGAGTAGATTCAACTATGCGGTGCTTGTCAGAGAGTTTGGCTTTGCAGTCAGATTAGGTATTGAGCAAAGGGATGCTGCCATAAAGATGGGCGCAGTAGGTGCCACCACTTTGGTTTTTAGGGATAACAAATTTGTTATGCCAGCAAGCAGCAATGACTCATTAAAGAAAGAGCAGCATGTGCGCAAAATGTTAATTGAGAAGCTAAATCCGCGAGAGGGAGATGTAATAATAATAGGAAGCGCAGATAGCAACCAAAAGACCGCTGAGCTTGCTGCCAAAAATGCAGCACTATTAACAATATTTAGTCACGAGAAGCATCAACAACATCATTGAACTTCAGCGATATTGTTGTCTTTGTTATAGACCTTTAGGCGTCGACTCGGAATGTGTTGTTGTGAGAGTTGTCACAGAATGGCTATGATTGCTGCTTTGGCAGCATAGCGGCATAGGATGGAACACGTATAATAGCGTACATATAGAAAATTCTGCTCATTTATCTTCAACGGTCACGTTAGGCTTCTTTGCATTTTCCTAAACACCATCTTGACATGGCATAAGTGTGCAAATGGAGGAGGAGTATAGAGTCATTAAATGAATATGGCGCAATTTAGCGTATGACTAGTTTTCGATGCGAACTAGATTGTGATCGCATCCTGATTGAGATTTTTCTCTCATATGCTCTTCCATATCGTCAATGCGGTTAAATTTCTTGCCGCATACATTGCAAGCTTGTAACATGCCTACATAAAGGTGAGAGCACATCCTAGAGAGTATAAACACCATAAGCTCTACTAGTCTTTACTACGTCATTTTTTTAATAAATGGCCGTAATTTTTTCAATCCTTATATCGTTCGTGTGCACATCTTTAGCTGTTGGCTTTTACAAAGATACTGGTCTGTGTGGACGGTTCAGAGTCCTCGATGAGAGCAGCCGACTATGCTATCGAGATGGCAGAAAAGCATGAATCTCAGATGATTTCATTATACGTCGTCGTTTCGCAGCTAGGCTATGCTTATTCCTCTGGAGCTTTTGGGCTCGTAACTCCTAACACAATAAATGAGCTTTTGGATAAGTCAAAACAAGAAGCTCGCAAGTGGTTTGACGAGATTGAGAAAAAAGCTACGGCGCGAGGAATCAAAGTCAAGACGGAAATGGTGGCTAGCCCCACTTCCATAGTGCCTGCAATAGTAGACTATGCCGAGAAAAATAAAGTTGATCTCATAATAACTGGAACAAAGGGGCGACGGCGGTCAGGCTTTGCCAAACTTCTACTTGGCAGCGTTGCATCAGGCGTAGTGACTTATGCTAATTGCCCCGTCATGGTAGTAAAGTAATATTAAAAAAATATACACACATATATTACTACTTTATCACCCGTCTTCCTTTTATCCTGTCCTGTGTGCTGGGCTCAGCGTCTTTAGGCACTGGGACTGAAGGGTTGCTGACCTTTCTAGTAGGCTTGGGTTCTTCGTCCAGCTCTAGCTCTTTAGCTTGCTCGGTATCTAGCGGCTCCTCAATCTCTTTTTTATGGCTCATGTAAATGCTGGTTTTTCATGTGCTAAAAATGTAGCTGCTATGGCAAAATTAGCCTAGCGGCATATCGGATAACTGTAAAAAGCGAATTAGGGAATTAAAGGATCGCACGCATAGCGGACTGCGAAACCAGAAGCTGCAGACCTGAAATTGTCGTTCAGAATTATTCCTCTAAGGGATAATATATCATGAAATTCATAGTTACTTTAACCGTATGCGAAAGCGGCACGAAGTGGGGTAAGACTCACGAAATGCCATAATAGTATGCGGCGAACCCTGATAGCGCAGACAAGAGGAACTGTGTCTGTTTCCG
>JALZFN010000295.1 GCA_030861545.1 Thermoproteota archaeon
CATATGTAGTCAGGGTATACGCCAGATTGGTAGAATTGGGTGCAGAAACGCCAGCCAAGAACCCATACGTGGCTGAAATGTACAAGCTGGCTCTTGAAGGCAAGCTGTACAGTAGGTCTATCCCATAAGGCTAGAATGGGCGGAGGCTAGCACATAGTAGCACTTCATCTTCGACCACTCTTTATTTTTTCCTTCTGCATATCCGCAAATTGCTCCTAATTTTTCATGATATTGATTCCTAAACGAAGGCGCAATACAGGTGTGGGTTCTGCCACCATCTGACAACATGGGAGACAACTATCAATAAGTTCTTCTTCAGGGGAGACATCGTGACTTGCTAAAAATAGCATCAATATTACTGATGGAATGGAATAAATTTGAATTACACACACCTAAACTTGGTTAATCAATACTTTTACGAGAGTTTGACTATATAGTGGCATTGCAATTGTGATAATTTCATGGCTTATGAGAATGCTTTGATCATCATTATACTAGTTGGATTAGTATTCTTCGGATCCAAAAAGCTGCCAGAATTGGCAAGAACAATTGGTAGATCGCAAATGGAATTTGAGATTGGCAGATCCGAATCAATGAAGGAAGGACAAAAAGAAGCCCCAGGTAGATATCTTGTGTCTAATGACATGAAGAGCGATATTCATGACCGGCCTTACAGGGCAAAGTTGGAAAAAGCCGCTTTAAGTGCAGGCGTTCAGCATCCTAAGAGTCTAACCGATAAAGAGTTAGTTAACGCGATCGCGTCATATTTGGAAGAAACTTGAGAAGCAACAACCAACAATATAAACAATTTTTAATTTCCCAAATCTTGATATTGTGTCAGCATCCAAATTCTAGCTTAAAATCAAAGTATCTTTCAAGAATAAGAATTTTGGGAAGCGTTACCAGGAAATTGTCTATTGAATCGAGGTATCCGCTTCTCATAATAAAATGATGATGATGACCTGGATGATTCATAGAAGCTAGAAGGTATATTCTAGATAGCTATATAGGCCTTCACCGCCGCTAAATGATGAGACTTATCTATGGCAGAAATCGTGGCAACCCAGGTCATTCAGGATTTTGCAATCATAATGGTCATCGCTTCTGTGATGGCACTGGTTTCATATAGGCTAAAGCAGCCGCTAGTTATTGGCTATATAGCCGCAGGCATGATTATTGGTCCGTATACTCCGCCCTTTAGTTTCATATTGCACCCTGAAATTCTAAATTTGCTTGCAGAAATAGGCATTGTCTTGCTTCTATTCGTAGTAGGCCTTGAATATCCAATAGCTAAACTTCGTTCAGTTGGAAAGAAAGCCCTTATCATTGCGTTTGCAGAAGCATTTGGAACTTTAGGACTCGGGTTTGCAGTTGGCCAGATGATTGGAATGACATTATTTGATAGCCTCTTTATTGCTCTGGCGATCTCGGTAACAAGCACTGTAGTATTGTCCAAGGTCTTGCAAGAACTGGGTATAGCGAAAACTGACGTTTCATATCTTCTTTTAGGCGTCACAGTAATTGAAGATATAATCATAGTCTCAACCCTGGCAGTATTGCAGTCAGTTGCATCAACTGGCACTCCGGCGATAGAGGATATTGCCATATCGGTAGGATTAGTTCTTGCATTCATTGGCGGAGCCTTGTTTATTGGTTCAAAAACGATACCCAGATTTGTTGACCTTGTAAGCAAGACAAACCACGTCGATGTGCTACTAGTAGCAATTTTGGGAGTGGCATTTGGTTTATCTTTCATTGCAAATCAGCTTGGTATATCAGTTGCAGCTGGAGCCTTCTTTGCAGGTGTGCTGGTAGCAGAATCGAAAAGTCAGGCAAGTGCCAGGGTACTTACATCACCGCTCAAAGATATGTTTGCGGCGCTCTTCTTTGTCTCGGTGGGTGCCCTTATGGATGTTTCTCAGTTGCCATTATTCATTATTCCTGCACTGATCTTCATCGGAACTTCCTTTGCATCAAAATTCATCACCGTTTACCTGGCTGCAAAATCTCAAGGCCTAAGTAAAAAGACATCAATCCAGACCGCGTTTGGCTCATCTGCCTCCGGTGGGGAGCTTGCTTTAGTAGTTGCAAAGGGCGGAGCAGATGTAGGTGCAACAAGTGGTTTTGTTTTGCCGATGGTAGGTACTATGACTATCATTACATCATTCTTGTCTCCTTACGTTGTCAAGTTTGGTTGGAAAATTGGCGATAGATTTAGAAATGGAATAACAGAGCAGAGCGAGGAATCCGAGGAAAAAAAAGAAGATGACAGTTAGGCGTTTACAGTTGACACAACGCACTGACATAGAGAAATGGGTTAATTCAGATCGAACCTCAGAAGCAGAAATGTAAGAGAACTGCCTCTCTTTTTACTTTATGTGCTACCATACCATCGAGTCTCGATTGTGAAGCTTTTCTGACGACTGCCTCTCGGCCCATCATAAGATACTCCAAGTGACGAAAATCTAATATGTTTGTTCCCGATATTAGCAATAAATGTCCTATTACGCGGCCTGGTGGAATGTCGAGAACTTATTTGATACAGAGAATTCTACCGCAAGAACCGATAAGTTACAGAGAACGCTTGCAAATGAATTAAACGGATGGGATGACACATTACTTTCAAAAAAGGTAGACCAGCTGGCTGCAATTATTAATAGAATGAATGAAGATAAGGGACCAGATTTACTTGGAATATGCGAAGTTGAAAATAGAAGGGTTGTGGATAGACTTAGGCAGAAGATTGAATCAATAGGTCACCGCAGTTACGATGTGATTCATGCCGATACGCATGATGAGCGTGGGATTGACGTAGCCTTCCTTTACGACAAGACGAAGTTTGGAGTAGAGGCAGGAAAAGTGTTCTTTCATACAATCGTCAAGCGAGTTGCGACTCGAGAGATAGTGCAAGTGAATTTCAAGTCTAAGGCTACTGGAAATCGCCTAGTTCTAGTAGGTAATCACTGGCCTTCAAGGAGCGGCGGCCAGCTAGAGTCAGAACCGTTCAGGCTAATCGCTGGTGAAACCGTCGCATATTTTAATCAACGAATTCAAGAAGTGCATGGTGAAGACACTTCAGTTATGATAATGGGAGACTTCAATGACGAACCGTTTAATAGATCTATAATAGAGCACGCTTTGGGAACGCCGGATAGGGATAAAGTCACACGCGCGAAGACTGTGCCTCTACTTCATAATTTGATGTGGCCTTTTGCCGCCAAAGCCCAAGGCACCTTTTATTTTGAGGGATTTAACTTACTTGACCAGATGATGGTATCAAAAGGAATGTTAAATTCTGAAGGAAAATTTGGTATAGATCCCAACTCAGCTCAGATTCTTGATTTTGAGGAGATCAAGAAGAACGGGAAACCTCGAAAGTTTGGCAGACCAAGCGACAGTCAGGGTGTTGACGAGCAAGGATTTAGCGATCATTTTCCCATTGCAGTCAAGATAATTGAATGAGAAGAGATATTGCTAACTGACTTTTCTATATTGCAATAGAAGAGGCAAGTGACAAAATAGGATGAAATCGGGATTGCATCCCACCAAAACCTACCCCAATAGCAACCTATTACTAGTATAGATAGTTTCGAATAAATGAAACTCAATTTTCATTTGTGTGGCATTCATTCACCCGGTCTATTTTCAAAAGGTATTTCTTGAAGAAACTCTCATAGCCCGCTCTTTATAATAGTAACAGTCTAAAAAACGACAGAACATGAGAAAGTGAATCTGATCTTATGCAGCATCCGGTCGGATATATTTTTTATTCTCCGAGAAAGTAAATACTATTTGCATC
>JALZFN010000025.1 GCA_030861545.1 Thermoproteota archaeon
GATATGCAGGCCAAGAGAGGATGGTTGTTTTCTTGTTTTTTCCTGCGGATATTTCAATTGCGTCTCCGGTGGATAGACCAAGTTCTCTGGCTAGTTTTGGATCCACTCTTCCAATTCTTCTTCCTACGTCTCGCGAGCTTGCCTCGGCTACTCTCAACGTAGGAGTATTGGTCCCTCTGCCTCCTGATGACGGTGTAGGAGATGACATAATACAACGGGATACGCTCGGCAAAATATCTAAGAATTATTTCTCATACTACCGGATGTATCATAGGAAAAATACTCTGGTTATCGAATGATACCTAAAAAGAAGAAAAAGCGAACATAATAGAGAACTATGATTATGCAGCATCACGACATTGTCAAGCTAGCAAGGGCTCCCCAAGTCTTTAGGATTATTTGGACCACGAAGCCTCAATAACAAATAACCGCAAATGACTACGAGCATTTTCTTAAACTCTTTAAAAGCGAGGAGTGAAGTACCTTCCTTAGTATACGTTATGAAAGCTGGAATACTTTTGCCGCATCTTGGAGAGCCTGCAACAAGGGAAAACGTTCTATATATAGCAAAGGAGGCTGAAAGGGAAGGACTTGATTCTGTTTGGGTAATAGAACGCCTACTGTGGCCGCTCAAACCCCAATCACCCTATGGGGGAATACCTGATATGCCAATACCAACCGAATATCAGAATATACTTGATCCGTTGGAAACACTTACCTACGTGGCAGGCAATACGGAGCGAATTTCCTTAGGAACTTCTATAATCGATATGCCATATCACAGCCCTGTGGAATTGGCAAGACGATTTGCCACACTCGATATCCTATCTGGTGGACGAGTTATTGCCGGTTTTGGCATTGGATGGTCAAAAGATGAGTTTGATGCTTCCGGCACACCTTTCAAACATAGAGGCGCAAGAGCAAATGAATTTTTACAAGCACTAAAACGAATTTGGACTGATGATGTGGTTGAATTTAAAGGTCAATTCTACAATATACCGCCTTCAAAAATCGGTCCTAAACCCATGCAAAAGCCTCATCCCCCAATACTGCTGGGTGGATTCAGTCCCAAAACTTTCCCACGTATAATAAAATATGCAGATGGTTGGATACCGATTGCTGGAATTGGCCCACTGGAACAACTTGAACAATCTATAAACGGCTTAAGGGAGGAAGCAAGAAAGGCAAACAAGAACCCATCAGATATTCGTGTGGTTGCGCTTACATATCCAAATGTGTCAACGTCTTCATCCAATCAACAGAGAATGCCGATGAGTGGCACTATCGATCAAATTGGTAGTGACATAGAGCAAATCAAAGCAATGGGAGCAGAGCGCATTATTTTTGGTTATGCATTTTCTCCATTAGGCAAAGACATGAAAAAAATGATGGAGATAACAAAACAGTTTGCTAGATTTGCTAGATAGCAGAAAAGTGCTCTTGTGGTCAGAAATCAAGAATATGTACATGTAGTAGTAGCAATAGTCTAGTAGTAGTATTGTATTACTTGAAATCAAGATTTGCTCCCCATGATGCTATTTTCTCTGGCTTTATTATAACGAACATTTCACCCACCCCGATTTTTTGATATTGCTGATACTTTGTCGTCAGTTTCTTGTAAGCTTCTTGTACTGGAATATTTCCTTGTGATTTGCTTGTTATGATTGATGCCTTACCTTGTATCATTACAAAGGCCAATTTTGTCCAATCTTCGCTATACTTATCAATAAGCAGGGCAACATTGGGATTATTCTGTATATTTTTGATCCTTTTCAATCTCTGAGGTTTAACTGTCTTTCTTTTCTGATCTATAGGTATAAAGAAATGCTTGCCGTACAACACAAACACTACTGGTACTAAATGGGGTTTGGATGTATAATCCACTGTTGCAAGCCTTGCAACTCTGGCCCTTTCTATAAATTCTTCAATTGAACGGGAAATAGCCACATGGCTATTTACCATATCATAACTCAAAAATTTACCTACAAGACTCAATTTTGACCCGGATAATGCAGAACTTTACCACCATTGATCTGCCATAATCTGTGTTCTGCACGGACTACAACAGCAATATTTTTTCTATATGTCTTTTTCATGTGTATTTAATACACGGTCAATGTTATCTTACACATATGAGTTATCAAGAAACTGTAAGCGATGTAGAAAAAATGTTCGGCAGCTTCCCTGGGTTTTTCAAAGGAGTACCACAAGATGTATTGGTACAAATGTGGCCTATGATGAAAAGATACATTCTTGGAGAATCAAAAATTCCACCAAAGTATAGAGAGATGATAGGACTTGCAGTTGCGGCCACTCTAAAATGTCCATACTGCGAAATATTTCACAAAGGAGCAGCTCAGATGAATGGCGCAACAGATGAGGAATTAGCAGAAGTGGCAGCAATAGCTGGACAGACAACCTTTTGGAGTAATGTACTGCATGCACAGCACTATGATATCAATACATTCATGAAAGAATTCCAAGCGATGGGAGATTACCTATCAAAGAAGCGCTAAGCTATTATCAGTTGTCTTTCAAAGACAATATAACTAACTACTTTAATTTTTTGCTACCTTAATCGTCCTATTCTGTCGATTATTCAATACACTTTCTGCACAATTGTTGGTGGTGGTGCCCAAATATTGCCGAAGCATGACCTAGCTTCAAACCATCAGTAATAATATAGATAGATATCATCATGTATGATACAGACAAATAAATAAAGTTACAGCATAAAATTATGCAGGGTCTCTGACCAACTATTAAAACACATATGGCAAAGTACAACCCATGTCAAGTTCAACGATGAACAAGAAGATTGTACAATACTTTAATGAAGCGCTAGCAATGGAAAATGCTGCTGCTGACAGAATTCAGTCAAGAATGAACGAAACCCCTATTGAGCAGACCAAGCAGCAATTGCAGTATCATCTAGAGCAAACCTTCCAGCAGCAAGATCGTCTTAGGAACATTATTACAAACCTCGGTGGAAACCCGACTACAATGAAGGCAGTCCTGCCAAAGCTGATGCCTACGAATATGGACACAATATCAAATACAGCAAAAGAGGCTGCCAAATCATTGGTGAGCTCTGAAAGCAAGGATACAATAGACGCCGAAAAGGAGCTTATTCAAACAAAAGAAGATGCCATAATTGAAAATGCAGAGATTGTGTCATACAAAATGTTGATACACATGGCGCAAGAGATTGGCCTGCAAGATGTCGTTCCTCTCCTCAACAAGAGCGTTCAAGAAGAAACTTCAATGGTTAATTTCATCATGGGGAATGCGCCACTTGTCCTGAGGCTAATGTTGCCTAAGATGGAAGCTTCCAACGCCAGATAAGAAAATTACGTAAGAAAAAAAGGAGTTAGATTAGGCTGAGTCCTAAAGTTGGCTAGGGGGTTATGACGATTTTGTGCACCTCGCCATTTTCCCCTTTTTGATCAAACATTTCATAACCCTTCGGAGCTTCCTCCAGTTTCATCCTGTGGCTTATCAACTTCGTTGGGTCTATTCTTCCTACTTCAATTAGGTGGAGCAGCTGCTCATTGTATTGCTTGACTGGACACTGCCCCATCTTGATTTGCAATCCGCGATTGAAAAAGTTGCCAAATGGGAAGTTGACAAAATCAGTCATATATACTCCCGGAATGCTTACGGGAGAGAGCTTTCTTGCGGAATCCACCATCCAATTTATTACCTGTAGTGAATCTTGGGGTATTAATGCAGGATTTGAGCTCTTATCATGTCTATGATGTCCGATGGCTTCGTATCCAACAGCATCTATGCAAAGCGCCCCTCTGCCCTTCGTTTCTTGCTTGATTCTCTCCACCGGGTCTTCCTTGTCAAAGTTTATTGGCTCTCCTCCAATTTTTGCGGCCTTATCAAGCCGGGCAGGCAAGTGATCTATTACAAATACACGTGCTGCGCCTCTTAAAAGTGAGCTCATTGTCGCAAAGTAACCGACAGGTCCAGCTCCAAACACTGCAACGTCATCTCCTGGCTGGACATTGGCAAGGTCTGCACCGAAATATCCTGTTGGTAGGATATCACTTAAAAAAAGTGTCTGCTCCTCGCTCAACTCATCTGGAATTTTTAGGGGCGTGGTATTCGCAAAAGGCACTCTAACATATTCTGCTTGCCCTCCATCATAGCCACCCATTATTTGGCCGTAGCCAAATGAAGCACCAAGCTCAGTATTTGGATTTGAGCGTTCGCATTGGGACCAAAGCTGGTGTCGACAATACCAGCACCTCCCGCAATTGATGTTAAATGGAATGACTACTCTATCTCCTACTTTTACTTCATCAACTCTGTCTCCGGCTTTTTCAACAACTCCCATAAACTCATGTCCAAGCGTTTGACCTGGCTTCATAGCTGTAACGTTGCCATGAAACAAATGTAAGTCAGAGCCGCATATTGCTGTGTTGGTTACCTTGAGTATGATATCCTCTGAGTCCTTAATACTAGGCTTTGGTTTGTCATCTATTCTGACATCTCTTGGGCCGTGATAAACAAGAGCCTTCATGTGTGTGACTGTTATGCTTTACGACATTTGATAAAATGGTTGGTCATAAGAAATCTGTATGAGTTATCAAGGTATAAAGTACCTCACATACATTCTTGCGCGATGCGATATTACATTTAGCTGATAGATGAAGAGTGTAGCAGGCTCACATACACTGCAAAGCTCAAGGAGGAGTGTCAAGGATGCGACTAAGAACTGTGTAAACGGCTCTCACTATGACTGATTAAATTTTGTCAAGTAATGAAATTCAAACATAATAAATTAAATAGACAAAAATTATTTTAGCCGATGCTGCCATATATCTAACGTACTTAAATGGCGCTATACATAGTCAGGGCTAAGCCAAAATTAGAGTTAATGGCAGATCTCAGAAAAGAGATCAACTCTGGCAAGATATCAAACCTTAGACCATTTGGGGAGGAACTTCAGCACGATTTAGAGAATGCAAGAATTTATGCAGGGTATGCATACTGGGTGGAGGAGGACTATTGCTCTCCGCCACTTGCCATGGAAAGGAAAAGTGTGCTTGATCGCTATTTCGATGATATCACTGTTGAGCGGATTGAATCAGAGGAAGAAGGATGGAATAGGATCAACGATAGACCCCTGCTCTGGAAATAATACGGGGCTCTTTCATTATTTTTGTAAAATATATAGTATAACTGCTAAAAATTAGCATATCAAGAACTTGGAATGAAAGAAATAGGAACAATATATAAAGGAAGTGAAGCAAATGCAAAGCCCTAAAATATGTCATGTTATCAGAGAAGCGAAGAAACCTTGCTGATTGATGCAAAATCTAGAAAAAAATTGTATTCCCATCCATATTCTTAAGCATTAGTCGGTCAGAACAATAATACCTTAAAGCTGACTAAGCCTGAGATTATCTAAAGCGTATCATATCTTTTATAAAACCTTATTGCGCATGATTAGCATAGAGGAGAAGAAGAAAATTGCAGGGACTGAATAAAGAGAATAATAATGATAATATTGACAGATCTCTTCTTGAGCAGTTTCAGCAAGAGATAGGGAACAAAGTTCCACACCTAGAAGAAGAAGCAGGAAAAAAATCAGCTGAGGGAAAGGTTGTCAGTGCGACACCACTCATCGACATTACGGAAGATTTACGTGAGTGTGCAAGAAGTGAGTATGGTCTGGATCTTGCAGATAAAGATCTGCAAATTTTCGGCAAGTTCGATTCAAACTTGCTTACAGGCTCAATCAAAGTAAGGC
>JALZFN010000229.1 GCA_030861545.1 Thermoproteota archaeon
CTGCAGTTCATATAAACTCGTAGAATATCGTAAACCATAGCAACAGTTAAAAACAAAGCCTCGTAGCTATGACGTCACATCATGCTCTACAGATTTGCATAGATATCCTTTACTTAATTATATACGATATCCGTAAACAAAGTTTCTTGTCAGCACGCCTGTAGTTGCTTCTATTTTTGCAAATTACTAATGCTCCTTAAGTTAAAAATAATTTTGAATGAGTATTATAATATTACAATTGATCGACAGCACAAAGCCTTTAGAACTGACTGGTCGCATTATTCATCATACTTATTTCAACTTCGCCTGCAATTATCACAGGAAGATCAAATGGTGTCATTGCCACACCCATTGCAGTGCGAGCATGCCTCCCTGCATCTTCGCCGTATAATTGAAGTATTAATTCAGAACAGCCATTGATTACTGCCGTTGTTTTGGTAAAGCCTGTTTCCACATTTACAAAGCCATTGATAACCAGCCAAGCAGTTACTTTGTCTAGGCTACCTAGCTGACGCTTTAGGTTGCCAAATATTGACAATGTTGCTAGACGCGCAGATCGGTATGCTTGTTCTTCCGATACTTCGCCACCGACCTTTCCAAAAGGGCCAGCAATTGAGCCATCTAGATTTTGAGGACCGTGTCCAGAGATATATGCCCTATTTCCACGTAGTCTGATCCATGAAAAAGGAGCCTTGACTTTCATCGGTGCATCTTCAAACGGTGCAGGAAGTGCAAGACCTAGCAACTTTAGCCTATCTTCAATAATATGTGGAGATGGATCTGAATTGTCTTTTGTTGTTGTCGACATGTGACCTAACATAGCTCTATGTCTAGATAAATGATCATAAATTATGGCTAGGTCCACAGGCTGAGATTCCTCCATAACATCTGGATGGAGTTGAAATGCCGTTGATCAATGGTATATTCTTACCACGTTTTTCGCGAAAAAGCCCTCTGTCGATATAAGGTACCAAGCATAGTGCTTGTTGTTTTTACTTGAAGCGGAAGAATTTTCTTATATGAGCTTAATCTTAACGAATTAATAAGATTATACAAATACTCATTCAGAGATTCATTCTTGAAATATGTTAGCAAATTCGCCTGTTAGGCCTACCATCCCTGTGGTGGATTTAGATCGTGCAAAAAGGTTCTACGAAACAACATTGAGTCTCAAGCCTGTGCGTTTCAATAATGATAGCACATTTGGCATGGCTATGTTTGAATGTGGTAATGGCACTCAAATAGAGCTCTACAAACGGAGCCCGTCAAAAGCAGACAATACTGTAGCGACATTTGAAGTATCCGATATAGAGGATACGGTTAATGCTTTGAGAGGAAAGGGAGTTGTTTTTGAGGAGTATGACATGCCGGAAATCAAGACTCAGAATGGTATATCGACGCAAGGCCCAGTCAAAGCAGCATGGTTCAAGGATAGCGAAGGAAATATCCTTTGCATTCACGAAACAATAAGATAAACTTTGTCGGATCCAAGCTATAAGGAAGAAACCCTGTACCTTTGAAAACTTCCTTATCTGCAGCCTGACGTACTACATCTTATCCTAACATGGCGACCGCTTGGCTCCAATTTGCTGCTAGATAGTCTGTCAATTGTAAAGTGGAATCCGATAAGGGGCGCAAATACCACGACCGTCAACGCCGCCAGGTAATAGCTCTGCAAGTATGATAGATAAAGCGCGACCCCTGCACCAGTCATTATTTCAATCCAGGTACATGTGCATAGCTGTGTCGCGACGTGCTTTAGATTCATTATATACACATACACCATAGTTCGTCATTTGAACTATTTCATTTTTTCTAGATCTTGGCTGTCATCGCTATTACCATACTGAACTTTAGTGGTGAGCTTTTTGGATAGCTTGTATCCAAAGCCCATAGCAATAAAGAGGGTAATCACGCTTGCAACCATGGTTACGATAAGGTTAGTCTTGATGAAGTAATGCATCACAAGCGTCACCGCTATGGCAGGAATGGAGATGACAAGTGCCAAAACTGTGCCGGCTGCAAAAACACGAGTTGCAGTAATCTTATTTGGCTTGTCGCTCATCATGGTTTCAACAAGTGTTCTAATTTATTAGCCTTGACTTACAGCCAAAGAAATCTATTCCCAGCCAATCTGTTGCCTGTAGTATTTCACCAACTTTGCGTGCATCATCCTTTCGCTTGTCGCCTTGGCTTCTTCCATCTTCTTCATGTGAGACCGAAGCTGGCTGAGATCGCACATACACACACCTGCAATTGGCTTATACTTTGTTCTTGATATCTCGTGTTTCTTGTGATCAGCGTAGAATATCGGTAGCTTGGTCAGGCCTACCGTGGCAAGTATGCCGCCAACTATCCAGTATATGGTACCGGTCGCAACCATTGAGGTAAACGGGTTGACTCCTGCTACAAGCTGTAAGTATGCAAGAGGAAGAAATATCGAGAGTACAATTCCAACTGGCGTGGCAAACATCGAGAAGCCGGAGAATCTATCGTAAGGCTCTACTTCTTGCTCGAACTGGTTAAGCAATTTTTCCAACTTATCATCCAGTTTGGTCTCTTCACGAAGAGATACGATTTCCATTTGGTATCTCATTGTCTGACTTGGCAATTATTAAGTTTATCTGATCTTCTTATTTTTTGATAATTCTGCAAAGTTATCACTCAGACTCTATTTTCTTATATAAACAGAAGAGGTAATTTGCGATAAATAACCGCATCAATATTTTGGTTTCGCTTAAACATTAAAAATTTTAGCTGAAATATTTAAAGAAATAAAAAATTATTTGATGTGATATACATGACATAATATCGTACAATTATGTTAATACCTCCTTTGACATTTTATTGTGTCAATATTAATATTTCAATTCTTCTCAACTTTTTTTGAGAAAATGACATCACTACAACAATCCAAATTGATCTTTTCAAGTCGCCGTATTGAAAATGTCTCCCCGGACATGCTTATCAAATCATTCTGGGTCAGTTCAGCGCTTGCGCTGATAATGACGCTTCCTCCGCTTGGGATATTTCTAGCATTCTATTATAACGGCGGCAACAACATTCTTGCTGGTGCCATTGTAGGATTTGGCCTACATTTTGTCCTTCTGGCACTGTCTGAAAAGATATCAAATACGCTATCACGCCTATTTGACGACTAGCCTTTGCTCATTCTCATATACTTTTTTATAGAGTATTGAACGAACCATGGCATGCGTCATGAGCAGTAAAGTCAGTATGCCAAGCAAGATTTTCGGTACTGTCCTCTCACACGGTCTAAGGGGCAGGATGTTAACAAAAGGCGAGCTCCAGACGCTTGCAGAATCCCGCGACATCGAAGAGCTTGTCACCAGGACGAAAAATACCATCTATCTTGATGCACTTGCCAAACTCACCAAGCCCTATACGGCAGAGAAAGTTGAAGGAGCTCTTCGTGAATATCTAGTCAACATGCATGCCAAGATGGTCACTATTGCAGGCGGCTCAACAATATTGGATGCTTATTTCGTAAAGTACATTACCATGGATCTAAAGCTTGTGTTAAAGGGCAAGGCATTGGGTAAGACTTACGAAGAACTTCTCCCGAAGATCAACTTGAGGGCTGAAGAACTAGTAGGTAGACGTGATCTAGTGGTAAAGGCGCTTGTGGCCAAGGATCTTGATGAAGCTGTGGCCTCGCTTGCAGGAAGTGAATTTGGCGAAGATGCAGCCAAGGCAGTGACGGCCTATAAGGAAAAGAAAGATGTCAGGCTGTTTGACACTTATTTTGATCACGCATTCTACCATGCTATTGACAGGGCGCTTGCAACCGACGCGCAGTCACAAGAGGTAAAAAAGCTGGTCTCAACTGACATTGACTCGTACAACGTCTTGTCGGTCCTCCGCGGCAAGTTCTGGGGATTGAGCCAGCAAGACATCAGCGACTTGATAGTGACTACCACGCCCAAGGTTACACAGGAAATCCTTCAGAAGATGATTAACACAGAAAAACCATCCGAGGCCATAGGAGAGCTCAACAATACCGTCTACCGTGACATTGTTCCGCAAAATGCAGCAAATGACATTGATGCAATAATGCAGCTTGAAGCCGGCTTTGAGTCGATAGCGCTTAAGCGTGTTGTTAGTTCATTTCGTGCGGTGTTCACTGTAGCAATAATGCTTTCAGCCGTCAAGTTAATGATGATTGAAGTAAAGAACTTGGCGGCAATCGCGGCAGGAGTAGAACAAAAGGTTCCAGCAGAAACAATAATGTCGCGGCTGACCAGGCTAGAATAAAAAACCCATAGCGCATATAATTGTCAAAAATTAAAAATTATATAACATATTATTTGTTGGTCTGAACCGGCACTTTGCTGTCTTTCCATACAAAGTTACTATAGAGCATTTTGGGCACGATCTTCTTGAACTGCGTTCCCTCTCCTACGTACCACTTGGGAAACCACTCATACAGATGGAGCCTGATCGTCTGGATGTATACAATGAGCCCTTCAATAAGCATGATGCCGATGTTGCCACCGATGAGTACCGCGTAGCCGCCTCCATGCTCAAATGAGTTATTGACAGTCACCAGCAGCGCAGAGTGCACTAGCAGCATGATCCCGAGTCTAGAGTAGCTTATAGTGTTTGATAGCATTTCTATGATCCTCACCATGATTACTTCGACGATAATTCCCACAAGCCCTCCACCCTCGTCTCTGCCATGCGCCTTCAGATGTTTCTCTTCCTTGATTCCGCCAATTATCATGATGACAACGCTTCCAATGATGACCAGCGGCGCAGCCTTTGCGACAAGATCTACAGTAACCCAGCTGCCAAAGACAAATGTCAGCCACGGTACTGGCTCTGTATGGGTCTTGCCTGTGATGCCAAACATGCCGATAATGTCATAGCCCGATCCGATGGCCGCAAGTATCAAAGCTACCACTGCGAAGTACTGTATGATTGTCGGGATATCATGGTAGAATACCATCAACTTGTTGCCCAGCTTAATGTCGGCGTGAAGCCTCAGGAAGAATGCTATCAACAGATGCACGATGCCTATTGCTATAGATACCTCCAATATTTTGACCACTTGCTCAAACGTGAGTTCAGACACGCTCAGGATCCCGACAAACCCACCGAGTGGCGCAAAGATTGGCGCAAGAAATGCGAGCTCTTTAAAATGGAACCCAAACATCTCACCAGTCCCAAGGCCTGCCAAGGTGGCAGCTGCGCCGCTTGCTGCAATGAGAGTTCCCCACGTCCTAAGTGTTCCATTACCTCTATATCGGAAAAGCATGCCCAGTCCGAACAAAAGTATGCCGTGCCCAAAATCGGCAAACATCAGCCCGTAAAAGAACGGCCAGACAAAGGCGATAAGAGGTGTAGGATCGACTTCACCGTACCTCGGTAGCCCCTGAGTTTCAGTCACTACTTCAAAGGTGCGGGTATAGGACTTGTTCGTAAGAAGTGTCGGCAAGATTTCCTCTTCTCCTCCTCCATGCTTGTCAGCGTGCGCGTCCGCTTCCTCGACTACACTGACATAATCCTTGGTCATGTTCCTAAACTTCTTTTCCATCTGGTCTGGAATGTAACCCTGAATTACTGCAAAGTTGCGGGTGCCGCCAGGCTTCCTAGTAGTTTCAAGTACATCCTTGGCGACCCTTGCTGCTTCATGTAAAGAAAGAACCTTGGTCAAAAGAGACTCTTTTAGCTTTTCAATGTTCTTTTCAATCTCTGTTTGTTTGGCTTCAAGCTCCTTGACCCTGGCCTCTGCTTTAGCATAGGCAATACTTGGGTTCTGGGGCATATTAGCCGGAACCTGGAGTGGGTGGACGCCAAAGCTCCTGAGCGTCTTTGTTATGCGGTCAGAATCATCAGCTGCTCCGAAAATCACCATCGATGACTTTTGCTCGGAGAGTTTATTGGTATAAATCGGCAGGTCACCTAGGGTTTTTCGAATCTCTACTTCATCTGCGGAATCGATTACAAACAAGCCAGAAAAGAAGTGTTTAATTTTAGCAAAAAGCGTCAGGTCAAGGTTAACTTTGGCTGCCATCTCGAGTGCGCCTTTAAGGTTCCTATTTTCTTCAAGCTCCTTGGCAACCTTATTTCTCTCTGCGATCACCTTCTTGGGATTGTCCAAGATGGCTGCGCTCTTGTCCTCCAAGTCTGCGATAAAGTTCTGCATGTTTTCAATAAAGTAATCAGTCTTTCCCTTTGGGGCACCCTTGAACATCGTAGCCATGACACCAGTTTCAAGAGGGATGCCAAGATCCTTTATGACTTCGTCTATTTCTTGAAAAAGCCTCTGTGCTTTGAGCAAAAGGTCGTCAAGATAGGGGTTAGGATGATCAGAAGGGGTCTGGATGGGATGGAACCATTCAAGCTCTGCAAGCCTGCTCACCACTTCCTGTGTATCTACCCGGGGAAGGACTATGGTGGCTTTCATTAGTTTGGCTAGTCCCATTCTTGCCTACCGTTGATTTCGATCTCTTTAAAATCTTTCCGTTTGAAAATGAAAAGAAGAGGGGATAGAAAAAAAAGTTGCTTAGGTCTGTCCCAAGATGATGAACATCATGACTATACCATAGATAGCGATAGATTCAACCATACCTACTATGATAAACACTCTTGACTGCATCTTGGGATTGTCGCTAATTGCAGCGAGACCTGCCGCACCTACGAAGCCAAGACCAATGCCTGCTCCAAGGGCCGCCAGGCCAAACGCCATGCCTGCTCCAATCAGCTTGAATGACCCGCTGTCGCCTCCAGCCCCGGCGCTTTCCTGCGCAAACGCCTGACCCACTATGCCTGCGAAAGCAATCGAGGTAAGAACCGCCAAAAGTGAAATTGTGATACGTCCCTTCAGCCTCTCCATTTAAGAGTTCGAGATAAAATGCCATATTTAACTATAACTACTTGAAAGAAGAGAAAATAAGGATCAGATTTTAGATAGCGCCTTGTGTTTGCTTGCAGCGACGTCATCTCTGATCTTTTCCATCATTGAATCGTGCTCAGCCTTGAGCTGGGCCTTGGCCTTTTCAAAATAGCTTGAAATTTCATCTGTCAAGTCCGTGTGCTTGCCTCCTCTTCTGCCATCTTTTTCTTGTCCAGTACTACCTTAACCTTCTTGAGTCTGACAAACTCTTCGCGCTCGCGCTCCTCCAATGTCGCCTTGATAAAATATACTGCATCTTGATATTGAGGTATTATGACGTATTCAAGTGCGTTAATCAACTTCTGTGTGCGTTCCAGTTCCTTTGCAAGACTGAATATCGCATTTTCGTATTCCGCTGCCTTGCATATGCCAGGAAGCATGTTCTTAATTAGCTTGGCAGCCTTGTCAACTGACGCGTTTGTTTCGACAAAGCCATAAGATAGCTGCTGCTTACCCTTTTCAGTCTTGACCTGCAGCGTTGGTATTTTAACATCTACGATGCGCCTGACGTTAACGTCAACTTCCATTATACTTGGGGTCGAGTCCGATATAGATTCAAGCGTCATTGTGCCAAGCGACATATAGGCATTATAGACAGAGCTGTATATTTCACCCAAGGGGGTCCATATATCTTCCCTTGCCTTGTTTGCCTCTTCGATCATTTCGTCTATTTTTTTTAGCAATACTTCACGCTTGTCGTCTAAGATCTTATGCACCATCTTGGCTACCTGCATTGAGCGCCTTATCTTGATAAGCTCTATCTTTGTTGCAGTGGCTCTTCTTCCAAATGACATATTTCTCTACTTGTCACCCTTTGTAGTATTGCTTGATGTGCTTTTCCTTGATCTTAGTCAGTTCGCCTTCGGGCAGATCGGAGAGCACGTCCCATGCTCTGCTGAGTGTTTCCTCAAGCGTCCTATTCTCGTCAGGTGCCTGCTTTAGGAAGTGTTGTTCAAACTTGTCGCCAGCGTCAAGGTACTTCAGGTCTACTCCTGTAAGCCCTGCCTTGCCTACAATTTCTGCAAGCGCTCTGACCTCCTGAGCTCTTGAATAAGCATCATAGAGCTGGTTGCCAACTTCCATGTGATCTGACCTAGTTTTTCCTTCGCCTACCCCGTCCTTCATTAGCCTTGAAAGCGACATTAGCACGTTTACTGACGGGTAGATGCCCTTTCTGAATAGGTCGCGCCCAAGCACAATCTGGCCCTCAGTGATATATCCTGTCAGGTCTGGAATTGGATGTGTAATATCATCAGCTGGCATCGAGAGGAGCGGTACTTGCGTCACGCTGCCATTTTTGCCCTTGATCCTGCCTGCACGCTCGTAGTTGTTTGCAAGGTCTGTATAGAGGTAGCCAGGATAACCCTTTCTGCCGGGGACTTCTTCTCTTGCAGCGCTGATTTCGCGAAGCGCCTCTGCATAATTTGTCATGTCAGTTAGTATTGCTAGCACATGCATACCAAGGTCAAATGCAAGGTATTCTGCTACTGTCAATGCCACTCTTGGAGTGATGATTCTTTCTATTGCAGGATCATCCGCTAGATTGAGGAATAGCACAGAGCGCCTCAGCGCGCCAGACTCTTCAAGACTACGCTTGAAGTATTGAGCTTCAGAGTATTGCACGCCAATAGCTGCAAAAACGACAGCGAAGTCTTCCTTTGTGCCAACGACTGTAGCCTGACGTGCAATCTGGGCGGCTAGGATGTTATGTGGCATGCCAGAGCCTGAAAATATTGGCAGCTTTTGCCCTCTTACAAGCGTAAGCATGCCATCAATAACTGATACGCCTGTCTGGATAAATGACGTAGGGTATTCTCTTCTTTCGGGATTCATAGGCTCGCCGTTAACATCGAGAAGCTTGTCCGCAATTGGATCAGGCAGTCCGTCGTTTGGTCTTCCAAGGCCATCAAATACTCTCCCCAGCAGTTCCTGAGAAACTGGCATTTCCATAGTCTTGCCAACGAATTTCGCTTTTGTGCCTGTAATTGTGAGGCCCGTAGTACCCTCAAACACTTGAACTATGGCTTTGCCAAATCCCACTTCGAGCACCCTGCCGAGCTTGTGCTCGCCGTCTACAGTCTCGATCTCCACCAGCTCGTCAAACGATACCCCCGTGACGCCGTCAATTATCATCAGTGGACCCTTGAGCTCAGCTACTTTTGTGTATTCTATTCCAACAGACGATGATTTTGTTGTTGTCATCTCAGGCAACTACCTTCGCCTCCTGTCCCTCTGTCATTGCTGTTGCTGCACCACCGCCACCCTCTCCTGCTGTAGCCTGACGAAATTGTTGGTCTATCTGCCTGTCTAGCTCCTCAAGTTTGTTAAGCTGATCTTCTGGTATCTCAAATTTTGCTTTGAGCAAAGCTGGAATTATCGGCATTGCCCTAATATCTGCAAGCTGGGTGCCTGCTTTTAGCGCCTTCTGAGCCTCTCTGTAGAACTTGACCATCAAGCCTACGAGCTTGACTTGCTTTTGAGGGCTGCAGTAGGTGTCTACCTTGTCAAAAGAGTTCTGCTGTAAAATGCCGATCTTGACCATGCGTGCCACTTCAAGCACCAGTTTTTCTTCGTCTGGAAGCGCCTCAGGGCCAAGCAGTCTGACAATTTCTTTGAGGGTATCTTCTCTCTGAAGTACATGGTATGACTCTGCCCTAAGATTGTACCAATCGCCTGTCACATTCTCCTTCCACCATTTACTTACGTCTTCAAGGTAGCCTGAATAGGACTGCATCCAGTTGATCGATGGATAATGCCTTGAATATGCAAGCCTGGTGTCAAGCGCCCAGAAAGTCCTGATGAATCTGATGGTGTGCGTCGTCACTGGCTCAGTAAAGTCTGCTCCGGATGGCGAGACTGCTCCTACCAGAGTTACAGATCCGGCCCTGTCGGGAGAGCCAAGTGCCCTTACCCTGCCTGCCCTTTCGTAAAATTCTGCAAGCCTTGATGCCAGGTATGACGGATAGCCTTCCTCTGCAGGCATCTCTTCAAGACGTCCAGACATTTCGCGGAGTGCTTCAGCCCATCTACTTGTTGAATCAGCCACAAGCACGACATCATAACCCATGTCACGGTAATACTCCGCCATCGTCACGCCTGTATAGATGGATGCTTCCCTTGCAGCCACTGGCATATTACTTGTGTTCGCTACAAGCACAGTCCTCTCCATAAGCGGCCTGCCAGAGCGTGGGTCAATAAGATGCGGGAATTCAACAAGTACTTC
>JALZFN010000049.1 GCA_030861545.1 Thermoproteota archaeon
TCCATCCCCTACAGCAGGTGGTGCATCAATGACATATGTCTCTGTGTATGAGTACCTTGTGTCCTTTATATTTACGAGCTTTTTAGCTATGTGAAAATCGTCTTGTGCGTTTGCTTCATCGTTATTGACCCAAAGAAAGGCACCTTTAACATCTTTGATAATACCAGGTACCTGCGGAACAAAGAGACTAAAGCGCTCACCAAAAGATATTGTTCCCTGAGGAGGCCTACTATAGTCCGCAAGCCTGTTCTCCTCGTTAACTCGGAAAGGCTCCTTTTCAAGTTGAAGTCTGGATGCTTTACCATCAACTATGATGTAGGCGGGTGGGACTCTGGCGCTTCCTACTAGTCCATAGGCTGCATCAGCTTGTTGCGGCTGCAGCTGAAAAGAAAAAATTGATGTTGTTGAAAAAGAAGTAAGGACCAAAACCATCATTATTGTTACGATAGGTATTACCATAACTTTTGAAGTCAAAGCCCGTTCTGGGATATTGTTAGTATTAATGGTCCCTCAACCGGAAACATGAGCACATATTAACTATTTAAGGGGAATTCCTGATTATCCGCTAACATTTTTTGAAAGTTTTTGATAAAGATCACGAATTAGACGGTCGGCACCTCTATGCCCTGTACCCTCCCCTTTTAGTGCTAGCCTGTATTTAACGAAGTCTTTAGAATTCATTTGGAAGAAGATGGTGCTTGCATACCAAATGGGTAGAACAATACCTTCCTTTAGAATTGCCTTTGAAATAGAGAGGAAAGAATGGAAACCATTTCGTAATGCCTTAGATAAGTCACAGAGAAAAGAGTTTGATGACATGTTTGATATTCCCAGGCTCTATATCACGGCTTGCTCTTCAGGTAGTCGAAATGTGTGTGTGTTTTTCCTAATTTGGATGAGCATAAAATTCATCTTTATCTATTTCTTAAATCTCCTTTATCAAATTTAGAAGGGACGCGCGCTTAGGAATCCTAATGGAAAACAGCACATTGGTTACGCAAAGAAAATACAAACTGCAATGATATCATTAATTCGAAGGCGGGAGTACGCGTAGTCTGATGAAAAAGCGCCTGGTCTTTCAGACTTAAAGTGTGAGGTACATGCTTTTCAGAAGTCAAAGTCAGCTACAGAAATCATATATGAGTGGCTGTATACAGCTGTCGACTTCTCATGTCTGCAGTAAGGCACACTAAGCCTCGCAGCCGTAGTTTCAAGCAGAACAATAGCATAATTCCACTCTTTGGACTAGTAGATTACTTAAATATACAGTCATCAAGCAATCATAAGCGTTGCTACCATAGGTGATATAATGTGCGTAAAAAGACTCCGATTGGTCGTGTAACAAATTACAATTTTACCATCATTCTGCCTGAGTAAATTTATAAATTGCATTGGACCTTCGCATAGCCAATAAAATGAACAATAAGATCGAAGAGCCCCAGGAAGAAGATGCAGGGCTTGAGGATATCACAGTTGACTCTGATAACAATCAGGATTCTAATTTAGTAGAACAAGAAGAAGCTACCCAACAGCCCACTAATAATAATATAACCTCCGTAAAACATCAAATAGACGAACAAGAGCCGTCAAGTGGAGAAAAGGAGCCTGGCCCTCAAGTTGAGACAGATTCAAGCCCTGATTCCTCCGCAGCACCAGCACAACCCCAGGAGGCTCTGCCAACTGCGAGTGACTCAAAGTTCTTTGCCATCCGCACCACAGGCGGCCAGGAGCGCATAGTAGCAAACCTGCTTCAGACAAGGGTGAACGCCAAGAAATTGCAAATCCGGTCCATCCTTGTGCTTGATAGCTTTAAAGGTTACATCATTGTCGAGGCACCAGATTCTAACGTCGCATATGAAGCCCTTGCAGGAATAAGGAATGTGCGAGGCCAGATAAGGGGCGACCTGCCATTCAAAGACATCGAAGGGTATCTAGTAAAGAAGCCTGTAGTCTCTGAGCTAAACGCAAATGACACCGTTGAAGTCATTGCGGGTCCGTTCAAATCTATGAAGGCCAAGATAACGCGTGTAGATTATGAGAAGCAGGAGGCAACAGTTGTTTTGCTTGATTCTCCATACCAGATACCGGTAACCGTTGACGCAAACTATCTCAAAAAGTTGGCCCACTAGGCAATTCCTGCATTCAACTGAACGATTAAATAAAGAAAGTAGTCAAGTTTCCCCATCCAACTTTCTGGTGTTATAGTTGATTGTTGACCTGAATATAAAGGGGAAGCATGCCGTGGTTATAGGCGGTGGTACTGAAGGCATCAGAAAAGTACGCGGACTCTCGGATCAGGACTGTAAGATAACGGTGATAAGTAATAGGGTTAACCGCTTTCTGACTACGCAGGCGGCTTTAGGTAAAATCAAGCTTGTTAAGGCAAGGCTCCGCGACGCCGGCATAATTGACAGTTACAGGGATGCTTTTCTGGTGTTGGCAGCAACTAATGACCGAGAGCTCAATCGCAAGCTTGTAGAGAGGGGCCGGTCAATAGGGGCATTTGTTTATGCGGCAGATGACCCTGCTGTAAGCGATTTTTCCTACACCTCGATTGTCAACATTGAGGGCGTAGTACAGGTGGGAATTTCAACTTCTGGCAAGAGTC
>JALZFN010000069.1 GCA_030861545.1 Thermoproteota archaeon
GTTCCAAATGGACTGTCTGTAGCATTTAGTATCTGTCGCTCAGTAGCATTCAGATCCTGCACCTGCAAGACTGTTACCTGTACTGGTTCACTGGATGTATAGGTTATTTGGCCTGAATAGATTGCACCGCGTGGAGTTGGCGCCAAGATCATTGCTGACTCTGTGTCCTCTTGTCCTGGAAGCGGGCTTGGTGAGGAAGTTATTGTTCCCTGCTGGTGATGTGCTCCTGGCTGTTCCCTAGCAGTAGTAGTGTTGCCGCCAGTTTCAGAAGATGTTGTTTGTGCTAAAGATATTGTTGCTGTTCCTACCATACCTACCGTAGCCGTTAGTGCAGCGACCGCGATAACTAAGGCAGTACCAGCAATTAACTTGCGTTTGCTTTGTGCTATTGGCATTGAAAGAATGCAGCCAGTATGACATTTATTGATTGTCAAGATATTTTACGTTGATAATTACTGATTCTTGTCATAGAGTATGCTTCCACCATTGATTTGACAGCTCTGGATTGGAGCAAAAATGCGCTGCGGTTTCTCTCCGATTACAAGCTTAGAGTTAGAACTATTGCCCTGATTTGAGTAAATAGCAACGATTAGTAAAAGGAATAACAAAGATAAGGGAATGAAAGTTAAGAAAGAATCATGTGATAAAGACGAATACGCTGAGGAAAATTTCAGCCTAATATTTAATTTGACTAAATATTTGAATTGTCTTAATTTATTATTAGCAATTGCCAACTACAAGATCTGCTGGAACGCTATCTAAAGATGAGTCTTGTGAGAATTCATAATGTCTGCTAGGTCTACGTGCAAGCTTGTGGCGATGACTGTGAGCTCAAAAAGCCGCGCTGAAATTTATAACCAACGCTGCTAGCTGGTGAGAGAGGGACGTGATAAAAAAAGGCGTAATCTTCGATCTTGACGGTGTGCTTGTGAACTCTAAGCCAACTCACTTCCAGGCATGGAAAGAAGCATTTGCAAAGGTTGCGGGGCTTGAAATTACTGAACGAGACATATACTTGCTTGAGGGGATGCGAGGCACGGATCTTGTAGCTAAGATTTTTGAGCAAAAGGGCTTTGCTGATTATTCACTTGTTCAGAAAGTGCATGACGAAAAGTCCAAAATATTCAAGCAGATCAGAAGGTCTGAGCCATTTGAAGGTGCCAATGATATTGTCGAAAGTATCAGATGCTCCAAGGCAGTGGTAAGCGGCTCAACCAAACATGACGTTGAAAGCATCCTAGAAGAAGCATTTGGAAAAGACAAATTCAACGTTATCATCACAGCAGATGATATCGAAAAAGGCAAGCCTGATCCTAGTGCATTTTTAGAAGCCCTCAGACAGGATAAGCTTAGCCCCCCAGATGCGGTAGTGATTGAAAATGCTCCCCTTGGAGTAAAGGCAGCAAACAATGCAGGCATTGACTGCTTTGTAGTACTCAACAATACACCGCTCTCGAGGGTTGACTTTGAAAAGATAATTTCGCAGGATAAGATATTTGAAACAACCGGTGCACTGAAGAATATTCTGAAGGAGCTGTGTAAATGAGATAGATGAACGGTATAATATTCTCACATGAGTCCGATCTTGACGGCCTCTATTCCGCCGCGATTGGGCTTATGCGCTATCCCCAAGCAATGACAGTTTTTTTAGGCTATGGTGCTGAAAATTTCAATAAACTTGGTAACTTTATCTATTCTGCAACTCACAGACATTCGTCGCCTGAATGCGGCGGCCAGATTATCATTGCAGACCTTGGGCTCAACGATGATGTAATCGAGATCTGCAGGCAGACATTTTCAGACTCTGCACTTAAGGGCTGGAAGATAATATGGGTAGATCACCATCCTTGGTCGCAGCAAGCAATTGAAGCAGTCGAGCCCTTTGTAGAAATCGTACTTGATGCTTCAGGAAAAAAGTGCGCAGCAGACCTCATGTATGAAACCCTGCTGCCAGGCAACAGTCTTGCCGCAAAACTTGCAAATATGGCTCACACTATGGACTTTTTCACAAAGGATCAGTACCTAACGCCGATATCTGAGCTAATACGCTATTACCAAACATTTCCTGACTTTTATTATAGGATGTCGGATCTTGCTAGGAAATCAGCCAAGGGGGTATTATGGGATGTGGACATGCAAAGCGACTTCAATAATTATGTGCACCTACGCGACGAGTCAAAGGCACAAGCCTTTTCCTCAATGCAGGTAAAGCAGATTGGCAAGATTAAAGTAGCGTATATGCAGTCATCTCCATATCTTCAAAGTAGTCTCTTTTCAGAAGAAGTCTTTTCCAAGACAAACGCTGATCTGGTAATGTTCTACAGTACTAAAGGAAAGGTAAGCATACGGCGCAAAAATCAGGTAATTTCATGCCGCGACATCGCAGCTAATCTTCCAGAAGGAGGTGGTCACGATTATGCCGCCGGCGCGACATTTAAGAGCGACCC
>JALZFN010000106.1 GCA_030861545.1 Thermoproteota archaeon
AAGCCTCCAGGCAATGCAAGACGATCTTTGAACGGATCTTTCCTACGCTTTACCATTAGAACTCTTGAGTCACGTTGGAGAATGACATCGACAGTTGGAGTTGGATTAGCATATTTTGTCATTAGCAGGTTAGCATAAGTGGGTATTAATGATTCTAGCTTATGAAAAAAGTTTTAACATTTATTGACTTGATTTTAAATTATTATTTCTGAGATGAGGAATAGTATAATAATGACTACTGAATTTGCATACTATGCTAAATTCTTATAAACATGTACGACCATATAGTGTTGTATACGCCTATGTCTGTCATCATCATTGAGACTGATGAGTCTCCGCCGCCACTACAGCCTTGCCCGAAATGTGGACGACAAGTAAGAATTGATGATCACTGCGATTGCGAAACGCTATTTTTCGTAGCCTATAAGAGAAACTAAAGATACAAGATGAGGAGAAGTATATAGGGCTTCGCTAGCTTAGACTAGGTAGCTTTGCAGTGTAGTCTGCCCAAGGCAAGATCTATCTATTCTCCTTGGACCCATATACTCTGGAAAATGAGTTGTCATTTTGTAGATATTGGCTATCCTTTTCAACCTGCTGGTAATCTTCTTTGCGTATATACTGTTAGCGGTGACGTAGCTCGAGTCAAATCGTTCGTCAATGCCGTATATCTCTTTGTAGCGGTCAATCCCACCCGGGTTCTCAAGCAGTCGTAATATGAGCTTGACTCGCTGCCAGATGTCCTCTCGTAACCTTAGTAGAGCGCCAAAGACATGGCGTAGGCCAGCGTCCTTGCAAGTTTTGACAATTGCCTCGATCTCTTGGTCGCTGTCTGTTATGAGAGGCATTATAGGATCGATGTTGACACCACAACATACTCCCGCGTCACTAAATTTTTTGACTACCTCAAATATTCTTCTAGTTGGCGGTGTACCTGGCTCAACTATCCGCCTTATCTTTTCATTGCATGTCGTAATAGACCATACGAGAAAGCAGTTGTGGCGATATTGCCTGTGTAGCTCGAGGTCTCGCTCAATTATTGCAGACTTGGTAAATACATAGTAGGGAACGTTGTATTTCTGCAGAACCTGCACGCACTTTCTTGTCAATTCAAAGCGTAACTCTGCTGCCTGGTAGGGGTCGGTTGCAGAAGCTACCATGACCGGCTCAATAATATTGGACTTCCATGCAGCAAGCTGCTTGTCAAGTACATCTGGTGCATTGATCTTCGCGTAGACCTTGTCGTAAAATTTAGGCGACCATTCATAGGTAGCATAGCAGTATGCGCAGCGATGGCCGCATCCCTGGTAGGGGTTTATCGTGAGGCCATTATAGCCCTCGATTATAAATGGATGAATTATAGACCTGCTTTTCTTTTCTTCAAGGGTCGGCGCCTCTCCGCTGTACCATAGTCCGATCATGTCCATACATCCTTCCTATCACATCTAATAAAGCAGATGACACCGTTAGGGGAGGGGGGTTTTACTGGGAGTTGACAGCATATAGTTTTTTATTATCGTGGGTCCCGAGAGCACCTGCCATTCTATGAGAGTAGGCATAGCAGGACTTGGCCTTATGGGCTCCGGCATAACAACTCGGCTAATTGACAGCGGCCATCAAGTCTCGGTATATAACCGCACCAGCTCAAAGGCAGAGCAGTTTTCAAATAAAGCGACTGTGGCTTTGAGCCCAAGAGAGCTTGCTGATGGTTGCAATCTTGTAATAACTGTAGTCACTGACTTTGATGCAGTAAAGGATTTGCTTTTCGCAAACAATGGGATTATCAAATCGGGTAACCGCAACCTGGTGGTAGCTGATATGAGCACGATTTCGCCATCGCAGTCAGAACACTGTGCCCGGCTACTGCATGATGCAGGCATAGACATGCTGGGTATGCCAGTAATGGGAGGACCCGCAGCCGCCGCAGCAGGTGATCTTGTGCCAATAGTGGCAGGCGACAGGCACACATTTGAAAAAGTCAGACATGTGATCGAAGAGTTAGGAAGAACTTTCTACGTGGGCGATAAAAAGGGCTCTGCCAATGCGATCAAGTTAGCCCTCAATCTAAATATCGCGCTTATTGCTAGTGCAGTGTCGGAAGGGATAACGCTGGTTAAGAGATTAGGCGTAGACCCTCTCATATTTATTGAGATACTAAATTCGACATATTTCAAGACGGGCCTTTCAGAAAAGAAAGGGCCCAAGATGGTGAAGAATGACTATTCGCCGACATTCCATCTTAAGAACATGTTAAAAGATTTAGAGCTTGCCATCAGCACCGCACAGAGTAATGGCATAGCCCTCCCCAACACCGCGATTGCGCAGCAGCTCTTTCGTGCTGCAAACAACAGTGGTTTTTCAGATGAAGACTACACTTCCATTTGTGCATTTTTGGCAAAAATAAATGGATTTGAGGAACAATGAGACTCGTAGATAGAATAGCTATAAGGTCTAAGTCAACTGCAAGCGCTGTGTACTTTATCGAGGATCTAAATACGCCACACATATGGCTGGAGCGGATCAACGAACAACAGCTGACAATGCCCAATAATGTACGAATTGTCATAGCTTATTGTTGCAGTCTTTGAGTTACGGCGCAAGATAGTTGATATGAGATATCTATATATTCACACACTAGCCCCTATGAGATAAAATATTGGGGATATAGGGACATAGTACAGCTTTCTTATAGGATGGAATGAATGATGAAGTAGAGGGAGAAAAAAGAAGGTGACCATCATTTCGCCCTCGTCTCG
>JALZFN010000115.1 GCA_030861545.1 Thermoproteota archaeon
GCTGTAAGCAGTACACGACTACTACCAACAACAATGTTTCAAATGCTCTTTTAGGCCGTCTGTTCATGACTGTGGAATTTGAAACCGCAAATGTCAATCCAATCAATGAAACATACATTGAGACATCAACTGTGAACAACTTAACAATAGTGCTGCCAAACGCTACTACTGCTACAACGGCTATAAATGGAACAGAGACAGCAAATGTCACGGTTGATATTCTACCTAACGGTCTTGTCCTTGAAAAAGGGCAAAGCCTTATCATAACTTAGGGAGATGAGGGAACAGCAGCAGTACAAGAGAATGCGACCACTACCTTTGTTGACATTAGTAGTATGAATCCTGATGGCTCAGGAAGTGGAACTGGTGTTGTGTTTTTCAGTACAAACTCTAATAGGCAGCTATATTCCTTGACAACATGGTAGGAATAAATGACAGTGAACCCTCCCCTGAGGGAGGCACCATTAGGTGTGGGAATGGAAGGGCGGAACGCTTCCATTTGAGAGGGGTGCTGTTCCTCCTACTACGGGGAACCAAACCGAGCCTGCGAGTATGATACAGAAAGAATAAAAAAAGTGACAATAGCAATAACCACAGTAATGAGGACCTTAAAATGTCCAGCTAGGGACCAATAAACGAGTCCAAATCATCCCGAAATTCCACATGGTCATTTCATTGTGACAGCTTCATTTACTGTTACCATCCTTTGCGTTAACGGAAACAGCCACAAGCTCCAACAGCTTTCTTGCAATTTGTGCTTTGCTGTCAAGCTCCAAATGCAGGACCTTTTTGTTCCTGTCAACAACGAATACTTCATTCTTATCAGAGCCAACTTCTGAACCTTTTCTACCAAGATCGTTAGCAACAATAATGTCAGCATCACACTCTTGCAGTTTTTTGTATGCCTTTTCTATCAGGACAGAGTCAGGTACATCATGGTCTGCTTTGAATGCAACAAGAAATATATTCTTGCTTTTCTTTTTCACTTCGTCAACTATTTTCTTTGTCGCAACAAGTGACAGCTCCATCTTGCCTGCCTTTGTATCGATCTTTTTGTATGCCTTTTTTTCAGGAGTAAAATCTGAAACAGCAGCTGCCATTATTGCAATGTCGTGCTTCTTAAATGATAACTCAGAAAGGACCGCATTGTACATTTCCTCACCTGTTCTTACGCGTATTACTTTGCCATTTGACGCTTCCTGGGTCCCATGCCCGTAGACTAGTGTGACACTTGCACCCATCCGCTGTGCCTGCTGTGCTATAGCGAGGCCCATCTTGCCAGAGCTTAGGTTAGTCATAACCCTTATCGGGTCTATATGTTCAACAGTACTTCCAGCAGTGACAAGCACCCTCTTGCCGGATAGTGGCGCCCCACCACCAGAAAGTATAGAAATTGCGACATCCAGTACTTGCTCAGGTTCGGACAATTTTGCTTTCCCTGCCTCCATCTTAGGCTCAATAAATGCCATATGCTCTCTTAATCTGCGGACATTTTGCTGGAAGAAGATGTTTTCATACATAGCCTCATGCATTGCAGGAGCGACTATTATCGGAATCTTGCTTCCAAGCGCAACGCTCAGGATTGATGTAACAGGCGTATCGTCAATTCCTGCTGCAGCCTTGCCAATGGTGTTGGCTGTGCACGGATAAGCAATGATGAGGTCGGACATGCCATAGTCAGCGAGCATGATATGCTCCAAGCTACCAGTTAACTTGGTGACTACATCATTGCCGGTGGCCCATTTCATCATTTCAGGATTGAGCAGCATCGATGTAGTGGATTCTGTCATGACGGCATGAACATCTGCACCATGTCGCATCAGTAGCCGCGCTAAGTCAATTCCTCGGTAAGCGGCGACGCTTCCTGTGATACAAAGCACTATCTTCTTATCTTCAAGCTCGCTTCCTTCGCTTCCAATGATATCTTTTGAGGGATGCGTTCCTCTTTTTGCTCTCATTTTTTTCTCTCATTCTTCCATTTATCCAGCTCTTCTGTATTCATGTAAAATGTGTTTGATTCTTCTGGAAATCTGCCCTCTTTGACATCTCGATTATACCCTGAAACAGCTTCAAATATGGACTTGCCAAGTTCCGCATATCTTTTTACGAATCTTGGCTGGATGTCTTGATATATACCCAGCATGTCATGGAGAACGAGGACCTGACCGTCGCAACTGGCCCCTGAGCCAATGCCTATCGTTGGAATTGACACATTCTTTGTTATTGCGTCCACCACCTCGGTTGCGACCATCTCAAGGACAATGCTAAAGGCACCTGCCTTTTCAAGAACATTTGCTTCTTCAATCAATTTGATTGCTGCTTCTTTTGTCCGGCCTTGTAATTTATAACCCTCCCAAAGTGACGCTGTCTGAGGCCTGAGTCCAATGTGGCCCATGACAGGTATTCCTGCATCCACTATTGCCTTTACTGTACTTTCGATTTCAGAACCGCCCTCAAGCTTGATTGCATCGCAGCCAGCCTTGATCAGTTGGACTGCATTTTCAACTGCGAGGCTTGGACCTGGTTGATATGAACCAAA
>JALZFN010000126.1 GCA_030861545.1 Thermoproteota archaeon
CCTCTTATCCTCTTGATCCTGCCTTGGACCGTCAGACGAGTGATTGCAAGCCTTACCTCCTGCTTGTTGCCGATGATCTGGTCAAGGTCCTTGCTTGTGAGCTTGCCGCTGCTGCTTCTTATAATACCATACACCGTTTCTATGAAGCTTCCAGAGTTGTGCTCTCTTAATTTAAACTGTTGAATCGTCGCCATGGTTCTTACTTGCGTTTTTATTATAAAACAGGTAAGACAGAATTTTCGATATAGTGCTTTCTTTTTAACTCTGAATAGCAAATATAATGGCTCAATAAATAAATAAAAAGTCACATTGGTTCCGCGGGTAAGCTCAGCTCTAAAGGCAATAGATCTACGGCAGGAGCCACGCCCACTGATAATTGGGGAACGCCTCAATACTCAAGGGTCTAAGAAGGCTAAGGAGCTTGTCCTTACCAACAACTTTGACGGAATGACCGATCTTGCAAGAAATCAGGTAGAGGATGGAGCTCATTGCCTTGATGTATGTGTGGCAACCACTGAGCGGTCCGACGAGTTAGACTTTATGGTCAAGTTGGTAAAGAGGCTCAGCCTTGAGATAGAAGCGCCATTAGTTATTGATTCAACAGACCCAAAAGTGATCGAATCTGCCATCAGACAGATCCCCGGCAGACCGATAATCAATTCAATAAACTTGGAAGGAGGTGGCGACAGGTTTCATCAGCTCGCACCGCTGATGGTAAAGTACGGTGTGCCCGCTATAGCCCTATGTATTGGTCCGAAGGGGATGGCAAAGACAGCACAAGAAAAACTTGAAGTCGCGGAGCTCATCTATGAAATTGGTACAAAGCAATATGGCTTACAGCCTTGGCAATTCATATTCGATGTACTTACATTCACAATTGTGACTGGAGATCCTGAGCTAATTGACGCCGGCAAAAATACGTTAGAAGGTATCCGGCTTGTAAAGAAGAGATTTCCTGATTGTTTTACTGTATTAGGCTTGAGCAATGTGAGCTTTGGTGTGTCATCAAATGCAAGAAAAATAATTAATTCGGTATTTCTATATCACGCGCTACAGGCTGGACTTGATGTTGTCATTATCAATGCACGCGACATCATTCCATATCCAGAGATCGATGAGCAGCAGAAAAAGCTGGCAGAAGATCTAATTTTCAACAGACATCCAAATGCTCTTCCCGAGCTAATATCATATTTTGAAGGCGCCAAGGCAGTGGCAACCGGCCCCGCAAAGAGGATAGAAGTCGACCCGACTTGGGAAGCATCCAAACGCTGCTACTTCCGAATCGTCAATAGACTCAAAGAAGGCATTGAGGAAGACGTGGTCGACGCGATAGCTGACCGGATCAAGTTTGTCAAGGCTCCTACCAACGAAAGTAGCCGGCTCATATTGAAAGCGTCACCAAAAGAGGCAGCGCATGAAGCGGCGGTAGCAACACTCAACGAAGTGTTGCTTCCCGCAATGAAAGAGGTAGGTGACAAGTTTGGTGCTGGGGAGTTGATCCTCCCCTTTGTGTTAAAGTCGGCTGAGTGCATGAAGGCTGCTGTGGCTGAGCTGGAGAAATACCTGATCAAGCAAGAGGGAGTGAGCAAAGGTAAACTTGTATTATGTACAGTCTATGGTGACGTACACGATATTGGTAAGAACCTAGTAAAGACAATTTTCGTTAACAACGGCTATACAGTCTATGACCTAGGCAAGCAAGTGCCTCTGCAGAAAATTTTAGAAAAAATAAATGAAGTCGATGCAGACGCGGTAGGGCTATCAGCGCTGCTAGTATCAACATCAAAGCAGATGCAATACTTTGTCGAACATGCGCGCCACAATGGTTTAATGATTCCTGTGCTTTGCGGCGGCGCGGCAATTAACACGAGCTACATCAACAGGATTGCAAAAGATGGAGGAATCTACTCACCGGGAGTGTTCTTCTGCAAGACAGCATTTGACGGCCTGAAAGCAATGAATAAGCTGATGTCTCCTGATCGCAAGCAATTTATCAGCGAATGGCAGCAAAAGTTAGAGAAATGGGATGAGAGACCGCAACAAGCGGTCGATGCCGAGCAATCGAAGCTTCGTCATAGTGGTATTAGGCCTGTAGACCCTACACCTGTGCCACCTCATATTAGTAGACCTATTAGACTAGAGCCCTCTCAGATTGACCTCGTACAAGTGTGGAAATACATAAACAAAAAATCGCTATTTGTGTTGCAGTGGGGAATGAGGGGCAAGGGGGCAACTGATCAAGACCCTGAAAGGTTGTTCAAACACTGGACAGATCGGGTATCAAAAGAACAATTGTTTGAGCCCCGCGCAGTATATGGGTATTACAAGTGCCAAAATCTGACACTAGGACAAGGAGGCAGCGGTAAGCTAGCAGTCGATCTACCCGCAGGCAAACAGGTCATCTTTGAATTTCCGCGGTCCTCAAAAGAAAAACACCTTTGCCTTGCAGATTATTTTGGAAAGGATGACATCGTAGCATTCCAATCGGTGACTGTTGGCAATAAAGTCACTGAAATAATTGACAGGTGGAATAAGCAAGACAAGTACACTGACGCATATTATCTACATGGCCTTGCAGTTGAAACTGCTGAGGCAATGGCTGAGTTGGTCAACGCAAGAATTCGGGACGAGCTCAAAATAGGGAATAACCGTGGCCTTCGTTACAGCTGGGGGTATCCAAGCTGTCCAGATATTTCCCAACACCATCTTGTCTGGCAGATTTTAGAACCTGAAAAATCTGGAATGACACTCACAGAATCGGGTCAGATAGTGCCAGATCAGTCGACTGCAGCAATAGTGGTACACCATCCACAAGCTGAATATTTCGTGCTTTGATCATTCCTGCCTTACCCTAAATTCAAACTCCCTGACGTCTGACTGCTTGCCTTCCACAAATAGCACTCCCTTAACCGTATAAAGGGCTTCCTTGGCCGGTGCACTGACAGCACTTATTACAACCTGCATCTGGCCTGTCCGCGCATCCTTGGCGTGTAGGTCTGGAAGCTCCGTGGTCTGGTTTTGTATTGTTAGATACGGCTGATAGCTGGAAGGTTCTATGACTATGATTACTTGTGCATCAATGATTGGCCGCGTCTCTAAATTTTGTACATTGAACAGAATCTTGGAGGACTCACCAACCCTGATGTCTGTTCTATCGGGAGCAAATTCCGTAAATTTAACGTTAGGTATGCCAGAATTTCTCTGGATCGGCATTGAAAAGACAATGACTGCGATGATGATTGCCACAGCTAGCGCTGCTGCCGCAGCTATCTCTTTTCGAACCAACAATCAAAATGACAGCATTTGGTATAAACGAGCACCGTGTCTTTTTAATGTCATTTAGTTTTAGAAATCAATTATAGTAGACCCGGGTCGACGTCAACACGACGATATAGAAGTTTGTACAACGCGCCCATTGCATTCGCATTACGGATGAGGAAATGAGCACCATTCTGAAAATACTTATGAGATGTCATCAATAGCGCTACTAGGTCGATGCAGCTCTAACCCCCTTAACATATAATCCATTACAGCCCCGCAAGAGAGGGAGATGATTAGAACCACAATTGAAAGCAGCAGCAAAAGAATAGCCCCGACATGCACCATATGAATACTTAACGTAGATATTGGAAAAATGCGAGGTAAAGCCGGGAAAGACTAAGGCCTATCTTCTTCTTGTTTTCTCTTTCAATATTTCATCATCATGAAAAAATACATACATATGCAGAGAGCTGGCTTTTTGTGATATAAGAGCGGCTATATATGATACCTGCCGATTGTTAATTCACAGGAAGAAGATGGCTGCAATAACCAGCAGAAAACAAGAAGAAGAAGAACAACAAGAATATGATGCAGAAGTTTGTGAAGAGTGTAGAGGCGCTCCTTTGAATCTAGTCAGTATTTTGCCGGATGGGAGACGAATATATTCCTACAGCAGAATACCGCTGCATAGTCATCATGTCATCAAGCAATGATGATGATAATGACATGATATGAGATATGATGAGCCTCATCCCAAGCCTGTCTTTTAGTCATAAAAATAGGTCAATGAACCTAGATCGTGCTTTATAATCATCTTTTATAACTGCAGTTGCTTGAAGCACTGTAGTTGAAATGTGGAGACTTGGGTCTCCGATAATTTAGACTTGAGCCCTACTATTTTTTCAGGTAATAGTCCTCTTTGTTCTATGTTGACATCTTACATTTTGGGCAGTCTTCTTCATTTTGGTTCATCTTCGCAATTTCAAAGGAGTAGTCGTTTTCTACTGAAAAATAAAATTGATGAAAGTTAATAATGATGTAATGTCCCTGCATCTAACTCTTTTATCTACTTAGCGAATGCATTTAGTCTTTATATGCGCGCTTTGACATATGAGGTATATAGATAACATAAACAAAACAACGACTCTCCCATAGCAGCAAGTGGTGAGAGCGATGTAACATTATGGAGATGGGAAAGCAGTATTAGCAATTCCACTGTAGTTTCCCCTCCTCCTACGACTACGACACAGGACGCCCTCTCAACGAACGTAGCAATATCACTGTTACAACGACAAATGAGCCTCTTCCCCAGCGCCGTGACTGTAATATAGGCTACTACAGCACTTCTATGATGGCTGACTTGATCACTATTGCTACTATTATTGCATATCGTTGTAATAATATTGTTAGTTACTGCGGCCATCTCTCAAACATTGAATATTTAGCCGTTTGTTATCACAGTTACATTCTAATCTATCTCACAAGGTAGATAGATGACTCCTGGTACAATATGGCCAAGCTTGAAGCAAGAAACATAGGCAAGCAATTTCTTGCAGTGCAAGGAAATGAAACAAAGCTAATCACAGCAATCAAGAACGTCGACCTAACGATAGAAGACGAGCAGTTCGTATGCTTTGTAGGACCTTCTGGTTGCGGCAAGACAACCCTGCTCAACATTCTGGCAGGTCTTGATAAGCCAACAGAAGGAGAGGTCATTCTGAACAGTCATCCTGTAAATGAAACAGGTCCAGATAGGATTATGGTATTTCAGGAAAATGCGCTATTTCCTTGGCTCAAGGTGATAGACAATGTAGAGTTTGGACTAAAGATGGCCGGTGTTGAGAAGAATAAGCGACATGAGCGCGCAATGCATTACCTCGAAATGATGCAGCTGACCAAATTCACTGATGCCTACAC
>JALZFN010000161.1 GCA_030861545.1 Thermoproteota archaeon
GAATGGATCTGATAACCCAGATCCACTTGTTAGTGCCCTTGCATTAAGTGCTCATAGCTTGTTCTTGGGTGCGTTTTCGCTGCTAATCTTCTTGCCAAAGATACTGTTTGATACAAGTCACGCAAAAGTGCCAATCGCCAGATGAAAACTCTCACCACATCGAAAGCAATTGTGGCAGCGACGGTATTATGTTACGCTGCCACTATCACCTTTTCGTCTTTTTCGGTCGGAACGGTTTACGCTCATAGTATTGGTACTAGTGGTAATAGTGATCATGAACATGGAAGAATAGTCTCAATGAGCGAGCTTTTTCTTACGGTCATGCCCTTTACGGCAGGGCTGGCAATCGGTTTTGCCTTCTTATTCCGGAAAAAGAAATAGGAGAGATGCATCTAGGAAACACAAACGCACGAGTGCGCATTGATGCGAGTATTGTGCTCTTTGTCATGATAAAATAAAATGGCGTCCGAGTTTAGTGTCCAAAGGTGTTCAAAAACAACACAGGGGACTGAAAACTATAGTCAAAATATATCATTCCCAAGAGCCCGCAATGGCTTTATTGTTGGTATCGGCTTTCATTTAATGTGGGATTGGGACACAAGTAATTAAAAAGGGGCCAATTTATATGGATCTGGGGTCTGGGTTCTACCGAAAATGCGTTTTAGGCATATCGAGTCTTGATTCTGAAGTTTTTCTCCGGCAACCCTCGGGGCTTGTTCTTTTGTTAGTTGAGTTAGAAGGCCTCTACCGCAATTTTAGATAGACAGAAGCGGACTTAGCTCTTGTAAGGCCATTGCCACATCATCCAAAGCTAAGGCGTGACTAGGAAGAAGTAGTAATCAGAACCGGCGAAACTATCTTAAGCCATGTAACCAAATTTACGATTGGAGTGACAGCCGACAGCGATAATGAACGACGACAGCCAGAACGAAATCAGGAAGAGCAATTAAAAGAAGAGTTGCGGAGGGAGAGTCTAACCCCGCTCCCCTTTTTCCTGATAATAATTGCTTTTCAAAAATTCTTGAGTTGACATGTACAAGCTAGCTAGACCTAAATCTCATTCAGCGGCATCTTTGTTCATTGGATTTTAATTGTGAAAGTTTTTCTCGAATCGCGGTAGATATTCTTGTCTGCATCGTATAATATTAGACAAGTCATCGCAGTTAGTTGTACTGCAGCAATAAGAGTAGTAGATGATATTCTGCTCACCACTCATGAGTTGTCAAGGCCAGATTACCAATTGATACTAACAAACTGAGGGCTCATGGCAGAAAAAAGATAAGGATGTCAGAGGGGATATAGTTTTTGTCGGGTACCGTTAAGAAAGAATCAGCGTCTCTGTCTCCCTTCTTCTCCTCTTTCGTCAGCAAAGCCTCCCCTCGAGGCAAATGATGACATAGAGGAAGCCCTTGTCATACCTTTGGTGATCTCTTCTGCAGCTTTTGCATTATTTGACGCCAGTCCTGTGATGTCCTTTACATTATCTCTTGCATAGTCCATTGTTGTTCTCATAGATTCCATGTTTGCGACCATCACGTTATTTGCTATTCTAGTTCCAGTAACGATGCTTTCAGTCATGGTAGCTATTGTCCGAGTGTATGCTTCGGCCATTGCTGCTGGGAAGTTTGTATACGGAAACCAAAAGTTCATCATGCCACTTATTACGGGCGTCCATGCCGATTGAAACGAATTAGCGATATCCCTCTGGGACTCAAGGAAGCTGTCTGCCATTTCTCGTGTTGCATCGACTGTCTGTCTTTGAAAGTCTGTTACTGCTTCGCCGTACTTTGGTATTTCCCGCCTTGTCTCATCTGCTGTTCGCTTTATACTGTCCCTTGTTTCTTCAATTGCCCTATTAATGGAAGCTGTCGATGCAGCGGTTGCTTGTTGCTGAGGATTAGTTGTAGTGGTGCCTTCTTCTTTCTTATCATCTTTTCTAGATGCCATAATCAATCAAGGTTCTTACATAAAATAAGAGTTTCAATTCAATGATTCATGTCAGACTCTTTAGAAGAGAAGGTACACTCTCTCTTCTGGTATATTCGATTACTTTTTAGATTCATATTATTATGCGCCAGTATCAAGTTTATCCCAAAAATCGGGAACGGCCTATCGAAATACACAGAGAAGCTTCTGAATATCACAACTTCTCAAAAAACTCTTAGGCTTGAAAGGTATTATTTCACTCTAGCTACAACCTCCGGCTTTATCCTCAGTAGTACCCACTCTTCGCCTGGCTTTCGTCTAGGATACTTCTCCTTGTTGAGGTATTTCTTTGCCAATTTGTCTATGTGTTCATCGGCATCTGTGCCACTGATTTGTTCAATGACTTTTCCTCTTACCGCCACCATATCATATGGATTTCAAGAATCAACTAAAGAGATAGCTACGCGTGGTCTTTTGAAACATTTCTCTGTTTAACTCTGCCTCTTGCAGTATTTACCAAAATTATATTATTGCTCTTATCAATATCTACCCATGCTGGAGTAACCTGGGGGAGCCATCTTTCAAGGTTGCAAGAAAAGCAAGATTCTTTCCTTCGAATAACTTAGCTATAGAGCGATCAGTTATTGAATGGTGTATTTGATTATCTTTTTTATTTCTATTCATATTCTATCCATCATCGCTCCTTTCATAAATTGGCAGAGACCTTAAATGATTTAGCAGTTATGGAGCGTCTTTTTGATTTCTGTAACAATCCTTGTGGACCCACGGCTATGGGCAATCTGCCAATCCCCTCAAACACATACGATACTGTCATGGATCCATAGAACGTGGAACAAAAAATAAATCCCTTGATTTCCTGTTGTAATAGAAATTGTCAGTTGTTACAAAGACCATCGCCGTCAGCTCAAATGGTGAAAACCACATGATTGACATTACGTCCCAAACAGATGAGGCTATAAAGTCAAGCAAACTTCAACATGGTATTGTTACAATTTTTGTATCAGGGTCTACCGCCGCAGTTACGACCATAGAATATGAGCCAGGTCTGAAGAAAGACTTCCCGAAAATGCTTGCAAGAATCGCACCCAGCGAAATAGAGTATGAACACGACAATACATGGCAAGACGGAAATGGACACTCGCATGTTCGTGCATCGTTGATCGGACCAAGCCTTACTGTGCCATTCAAAAATAAAAGTTTGATGCTTGGGAGTTGGCAGCAAATAATAGTGCTTGAGATGGACATTAGGCCTAGGGACCGCAAGATTATACTACAGATAATTGGAGAATAGTAATATTGCTTATGATATAGATGTTGCAAAAAAGATTATTAATAATCTACAGGCGGAAATACGTATCTGGTTACTTGTTATATAGCGCGTCGCAAGCGTCTTTATCATCGTCCACCATAGAAGATGATCGTAGAGAAAGTAGAACTCAATAATGACTATGAGAGTTAATATATCAGGTTCTGCTAACACAAACCTATCTAATGATATAATCAATCAATCTTAATGCCTGTATTTCCTTCTCACAACAATGTTTAGTGGAACAATAATCAACCATAGATATTGAGCAATATTCAGATCAAAGAAAGAAACAAAAATAGAAATAGCAAATATGAAAGGAACCAAAAGAAGATTTATCATGAGTCCTCTCACAAAGAGTGGATGGATGTTTTTGTCAACAAATCTATAATCCTTTGTCGCATACCACCAAATTAGAGCAAGTAAGGAGCTTGTCATAATTACAACAATGCAGTATATGACATATGGTATTTGATACGAATCATAATTTATTACAAGAGAGGTAGTGATTGACAAGAAAGTTATTAATAGCAGAAATAATAAATTCAGGTAAACCATTGAAATATGAGATTCTTTAATATAATTGAAAACCTGATGATATGAAATCCAGAAGATAGCAATGACAGCAAAACTAATGATGTAGCTCTCGACTTGCGGGTACATCTCATAAAGTCTGCTTAATAGTTGTGCTTCTGTTAGGCCTTCAGGTAAATCTGGTATATCTATTGATAATGTCATTAGGGTTATTGCAAATGCAAAAATAGCGTCGCCAAAAGATATGAGATGTTCTCGCTTTACCTTTGGAATAAAGGCATCTGTTGACATATATGCTAGAGAGCCTGTGTAGTAATTGCTATAATAAAAGTGGTCCTACAGAGCAACGCGTTATCGTGTCATTAGCTCGTCAACAGATGATCAAGAAAGGCAATGCGTGGTCTGCACCGACGCATTTGGCATCCTTTCTACTGAAGAACAAGAGGAATAAGGAAAGGAAGCAAAAAATAGATATTATCATTTGATCCCTTTTCTCATTTCCAACGGCTTGATATTAATTCCATTTTTAATTAAATCTGCGACATTTGACATAATTTTGCATCAATTTTGAGATGGTTGGTAATCCGACCTAAGTGAATAGGTAACAATATCACATCTTGATTTTCAATCGCTACTGCTAACTGCATTCTATCTCATGCAGATTTTGCTCTACTATCCCTCAGGCATATGCATTGCTTTTATCACTTGGCTTATCAGAAGTCTCGGGAAGCCGTGAGCATTTTATTATTTTCGAGCAAATATGCCCAAGCGCACATAATCTAAAGACCATGCATAACCCAACCGTTCGGCCTCATTTAGGAATAAGTCAAGAAATTCATCCTTTTTGGCATCTGGAAGATAACCGAGGAAGGGCTTCATTATCACCGTTTTTACAAAACTAGCAAAGCTGGGACGATCAGAGAAGGCTGTAGTTAGTTTTGACAAATTGATTTGGATAGCTCGGAATCCTGCTTTCTGCAGGAATCTTTCTGCTTCATCAGGCTTGGGAAAGTACCATGACTGTCTCCAATTAGCAAAATAATCTCTGAATTGGTCCGACTGCATTAGCTTGAAAATAACCGACAAGGCCCTCTCTACGTTACCATGACCTCCAAACTCAATCAAAAGTTCACCGTTTGGTTTCAGCAGTTGCCAGAAGTATATGAAAACTCGTTCTTGATCTAGAATCCAATGTAGGGCTGCGTTAGAAAATATCACATCGACCTTTGTTGGAAGTTTCACGTCCTCCATCCTCGATTGAATCACCTGCACATTTCTGTAACCTGACAAGTTGGACTTTGCCTGCTGAACCATGTTAGAGTCGGAGTCAACTGCGTAAATCAGCCCGTTGGGAACGTTGTCTGCTAGAATTTTAGTCAAATTCCCGGATCCGGCTCCAGCATCCATGACTATTTCATTTCCAATCCATCTTCTTTTCTCAAGCAATCTGCGACCCCACTCGAGCTGCGCATTGCTTGAAACCTTGTCATACGTCCGAGCATCCCATGAATGAGTATTATTCAAATTCACTATTCAAAGATGGCTGCTTGGTTTAATAATTCTTGATCGCTATGGATTGTTGATACCTATGAAGCTGACACTGGCAAGTCGGACAAAACTCTTACGGCTCCCATCATAATTATTGCAACTAACATCACTTGTGTTAGATTCCACATCTATATATCAAGAAGACGTGTTAGACGACTCATCCGCGGATGGTCGTCTAATAATATTGCTCTTAACACATCAGTTTCTTGAATATTTTTATTATATATCTGTTAAAAGTATTCATGAAGGATGCAATTAAGGAGATTATGTCTACACGCTTAGAAATGATAG
>JALZFN010000183.1 GCA_030861545.1 Thermoproteota archaeon
GCGATCATGCTCAGACAAAGTTTCTTATAAAGAAATATTTGGAATTCTTTGACTTTAACTTCCCTTCTAGTAAGTTTCTGCTGTGGCATGGTAGAGTACTAGAAGTTGTCAAGAACAAGAAAAGATTAGCGCAATAACTCAAGCCGCTGCGGGCATTGCTTAAGCTATGGTCCAAATCCTCGCCTCATCTACTTGAGTCTTATTTCATTTTATTATGAAGATTTGAACTCAATAACACAATTCATCTTCTTCATTTTGATCGAATTTTGATAACGGTATCGAATACGATGCATATCCTACTCATCTAATCAAAATCAAAGAGGTCACCAAAGAAGCCTCTTCTCCTTCTATGTCCTCTGTAGTGATAATAGTCATCATCATAATCATCGTAATCTCTATCTGAATGGTATCTACTATAATGTTCACTGTCAAAGCTGTTTTGAGCGGTTGCTATCTTGTCTATTTCACCTCTATCCAGCCAGATTCCCTTACAAGAAGGGCAGTAGTCGATATCTGCCTCATATCGTCTCATTTTCTGCATCAGCGTCAAGCAGTTTGGGCAGTTAATGCCAGCATTAAGGTTGTTTGAATGTTCAACTTTCAAAATTCAAAGTCTCCCCCGGCAGTGTCAAAGCTCGAAGACTCTTCGGTGCTGATATCCGCTCCTGCATTACCCGCATCATGGCCATCATCAGCGACTGACTGAGTGTCTGCTACGCTCTGTGCATCCACGTTTGCGGCATCTCCTGTCATAGCTGCTTCTGCAGGATTCATCGCCATCCCCATAAATGACATCATTGATGCAAAGGCTATTGCACTGATTAGCCCAGAGAATACCATCATTGGTATCCACGACCTGTTGTTATCATCCATGAATGACTGCATACCCATTCTGTCTTGATTCATATACATGCTCTTGAGAGCTCTTGCCTTCTCTTCTAGTTCTTGCTTCTTAAAATAAAGGAGCTTACTTTCATTATCGGTTATGTGCGCCTGAACCTTTTTGCCAAAAAGACTGTTCTTTTGCTTAGCAATAATCAACCTTTGGATTGCAAGATCATTTAGGATCATCTCCACCTCCGCTTTACTAATCTTTGTTACTTTCGCAATCTTGCCTATATCTCCGACGCCTCTTGAAATTGCATCAAGCACCATAAAGTGCTTAGGACTATCAGTTACTTTGATATTTTGATTCACAAAATTAAATCAGATATCATTCTATTTAAAAAACAGGTCCACTTTGTTTTGCATTGTATTACTTGATACGGGGTTAATGCTGTTTGCAGGCACAATAGCGCGAAAAGTGGATGTCATAATCATCGCAATTTTCATTTAGCAAAAACAAACGATATGGTATCCCCTACTACGCGGATATCTGCCTTCTTGCCCAGTATATCATACGAAAGCTCAGATATGAGGGTCTTTACATAAAGTGACCACTTTGCTCCAAGGCTGTGCTGGATCTTGAAGTAATATTTTCCGTCACGAACCTCAATATTTTGCTGCATCCACGATACCGTCAGCCACGCACGCATAACTTCTACAAAATCCTCTACACTGTGACTGTTCTTCATAAAGGCAAGTATATTTGTGAACTTTTGCTTTTCGAGCCTTTGAGCAAGGTTTACTATCTGCTCGTCAGTGAGCTGGCTTAGAACCTCTCTCAAAAATGCTTCTGTCATAGGAAGAAGACCTACCTTCCGTTCATACCTTTCCCATTGGATATGGTTTGAAAAGATCTTTGCTACATAATTGTTAAGGCTGACACCCTCTAGCTCTGCATCCATTCTAAGCTGATCAATAAGAGAAGACAGGAGCCTAAAGGTGATAGTTTCAGTCTTGGTTTTCTTGCTGTCAAAATCATCGTCGCTTCGAGGCACAATGGATACAGCTTCGGTAAGTTTTGATTAGATTAAAAGCTTCTCTTTAGATGGCTAGGGTGTCTAGGGCTACACACGTGTTGGTGGAGCGATCGGTATGAATCGGCTTACCATCTGCGTAAGTCGCCTTCGAGCAGTCCTGAGCCATGGTGTATCCTGTCTATGTGCTTTGAAAGCTCTTCATTGTCCTTAAATTTGGATGCGCAGTAAGGACATGATATGCGCTGATTATTATCATTACTATTGCCGACCATACCTCCTATTATTCCCTCTGAATATTTAGCAAAAGCGTTTACCTTGCAAGACAATGTAAACATTCTAGTGAAATATTGCGTAGGTATTTCTTATTCTGTTATCAAGATTGGAGTTCGGACTTCTTATGTTGCAAGACTACGCACTCTGGCTAGTCTTTGGACTGTTTGTTGGCGTCGCTATGGCT
>JALZFN010000186.1 GCA_030861545.1 Thermoproteota archaeon
TTATCATAGTCATCCGAAGCACAGTTCTGGTGTCGAGGGAAGCAAGTAACCTTAGGCTGTCCCACCATCGTTCCCATGCGTCATGATGACGTGGACGGTTTATCCGATAGAACATTTTTTTATTTGATGCATTAGTCGATAGGTAAATCTGGGTAGGCAGTGCCTCTTCTGAAGCCAGCCTCCTTAGCATATCCGGCTCCTGCCCGTTTGTCACTAGAAAAATGGACTTGGTTGCGTTAAGTGAATTCAAGTATTTTATCAGCTTCGGCAGCTTAGGATACATCGTGGGCTCGCCTGATAACGAAATCGCATAATGGGCTGGCAGCAGCGATTCATCAAGCTTTTTCTTATTGTTCTTAGGATTGCCATAAAAGCCATTTATCAGCTTCTTGCGTTCGGCCATCAGTTGTTCGACGATAACGTCTGGTTCATCGACCAAATCCTCAGGCATCTGCAACGTGTCGTAAAACTCTGCGGGGCGCCAGCAGTAGATGCACCTATTTTCACAGTTCATGGCAGTTGGAGTCATCTCCATGCACTGGTGGGTTGAAATACCATAGAATTTGTGTTTATAACAGCTGCCTTCGTCTGCAAACGACTTTTTTGTCCAATGGCACAGTTCAACCGCGGAGTGGTTGTAGACCCCATACTTGGCCTTCTGTAATCTTGTTTTTAGCTGGGGTGTAATCTGGATCAGGTTATTTACCGAATGTGAAATGTGCTCATCTGAGCAGCTCATGTTCGCTTTTGTAATGGTTTGCAGAGCAGATTTAAATTTTGCACTGTACAGACTGGTAGCCATGACTGTCGACACTGATAAAATAATGAAAGTGGGACTCGAACTTGCTGGATGGAAAAAGATGCCGGCAGACAGCGCTGTACACGTAAAGGGCAAGAACATAACCAAAGTACTGATCGGCATAGATATAGGAACAGCAGAGCTGATGCTTGCAAAGCAGCTTGGATGTGATGCAGTTATTGCTCACCATCCTATCGGTGTTGCTGCGGTCAATTTTTACAAGGTATTTGACAGGCACTTCGATTACATGATGGAGCACGGCGTTGCAAAAAAGCTCGCTAAACAGGCAGTTGAGAAGCTTAAAGAGCGCGTCGAGACACGCAATCATGCTGACATTTACAGTAATGTTGCAGGCGCTGCCAAGGCGCTTGGCATGCCGCTTGTCAATATCCATCAGCCATGCGATGAGTACATGCGGCAAGTTATACTGCGAGCTATCAAGATTGGCAGGACAGAATATGTGTCAGACATTGTCAAATCCGTTAGCAAAATTCCAGAGTTCAGGCATGCTGCAACTAAGGTAAGGGTAAGGTTTGGCAACCAAAACAACAAGGCAGGCCACTGGGCTTTAGTGGTAGCGGCAGGCACTAATGGTGGTTTTCACATTGCTAAGGCATACTGGCAATCCAGTGTTTCTACAATCATCTATTTGCATATAGATTATAGTGAACTAACAAAAATGAGGGAAGAAAAGCTAGATGGCAACCTTATAGTAATGGGGCACTTAGCCGGCGACTCGATAGGCCTCAATGGCCTTGCAGAGCGACTCGAAGAGTTGGGCATTGAAACTGTCAGGATAGGCATCCTGCCAAATAGACAATGATCGAAAGATTATATATTGTAGTTGTTGAAAATTTGCTAACTGGCCTTCGTAGTATAGCCTGGTTAGTATAGGCGGCTGTGGCCGGTTTTTCAACTTTCGGCAGAGACCGCTTGAGGAGGGTTCAAATCCCTCCGAAGGCCCCATTTTGCAGTAACACCTTTCGGTAAGGCTTTACAAATAATAAAAATAAGTAGGAAAAAAGGCTGTTAAAGCCTTGGACTGAAAACGAACTTGGAGTACCTTGCAGTTGCTATGATTATTCCAACAATTGCAACAGCGAGGACAACAATCGTTATTGTACTGAATTCTGGAACTGCGATAGTACCTATAACGTCGATTGCCCCTGCGCCTGATGGAAAGCTTATTGACAATGTTCTCATG
>JALZFN010000189.1 GCA_030861545.1 Thermoproteota archaeon
TTATCATACTATAAATCCATGCTTTATGATAATATAAAAAAATAAAAATATTATGATATCCAATATTTATAAAGAACATGAATTGTAATAAAAATGTCCCCACTTTACGCCCATCACATTAAAATTATATTATAATTATCCCCAACACGTGATCAGTAAACTACGCATAGCCGAACTTTTACATAGCTAGGACTTTTTTTGCTGTGTTTAGTCTATCTAGCAACTCTTTTAGAAATAAATCGGCAAATTGTTCGAATGTATAGACGCCATGTTTTTCCTTGTATTCCTGTTTCCTCTTGCCATATTCTTCAACAAGCCAACGAAAATCTGCCTCCTTCAGCCTAATGACATTATTCTGTGCGGCTGCTTTTGATTCAAACATATTTAGCATAAATATATCCGCAAAGTGAGTAAAGCTATTTGCCTTGTACTTTCTATCATATTCTTCGTCTAGATTCTCATAATTTTCTTCAAGCCATAACTTAACATCAGACCTAATAGTTAACGACGTATATCTACCAGAAAAATCCGCCTTAATGTTATGTAATCCGACAGAGTAGTAGCCTCGTTTTATCTCATTCATAATAATTATCAGGGCGCTTGGAAGGAACATGCCGGGATAAAACTCGTCAGCATCCTTTTGCAACTTGGCCAAAATAGCTGGTTTTAGGCCGATAGTCGCATACCCTTGGCTTGGCAAACAAAAAAAGAAGGTGGCACTTGGTTAATTAATTTTTCAGGGAAGCGGCTATGGCAATTTGCTGCCTGTCGGAGTGATATATCCCTTCAAGTCCTCGCCCCTGATAATATCTTCTTCTGGAGGCACATAGTCCAGGACACCATGCCTTTGCTCCCCTGGATACTTCTTTTGTGTGGCGAGGGCAACTATGACAAAAAGTGCAAAGGCAATCGGCGGCGGTATCATGGTATCAAGACCTGCAAATTCTGGGGGTATAATGAAAAACATCGCCAATCTGAGTGCTGAACCGACTATGAGTGAAGTGATGGCAGCAGGCATGTTGGCTTTGCGCCAGAAAAGGCCTAGTGTCAGCGGTGCCCAGGCGCCTGCAAAGACAATGTCAAATGCCAAGACAAGATAGATGCCAGGTTGCGGCAGAATATACCCTAGGATAAATGCAGCAGCCATCATTGGTATGGTAAATATACGGGTGGTCATAAGCAGCTTTTTGTCCTCCATACCAGGCTTTTTCAAAATCCTTCTTATGATATCTCTTTGAATTATGTTTCTTGAGATGACGCTGGAAATGGCCAGCAGCCCACCGTTTGCAGTAGACATCGAAGCTCCGAGCACGCCCATGAGCAAGGCGACTCCAATGGGATACGGCATGTGGTTGATTGCCAGAGTCGGATAGGCAGTAAATGGATCTTCGAGGTTTGGCAGAAAGAATATGGCGACTATGCCCATCATGCTTGTAGGAATAACCGTAAAAAGAGTCAGTGCACCACCCCAATACGCTCCTCTTGACGCAGTCTTTGGATCCTTGGCTGCAAATACTCTTTCCATAAAGTCAAGGGCAACTATGTCTCCAAGTCCAAGCGCCATAATGCTGGCCCAGTTGACTAAGGCGCCATTACCCATATCCGTCAAGCCAGAAAGATCAAGGTAGCCTTGTGGGGCATTACCTACAATTGTGCCAAAATCCACCCCAGCAGCTCCGGCTGCAAAAAAGATAAACGCAGCCCAAAATGCTCCTATGGCAAGGTATATCTGGAAAATGTCAGTGTAGGCCGAGGAGAAAAGACCTCCTGCAAAAGTATAGATCAGCACGATTATGGCTGCGATAAGCATAGCCCAAAAGAAGTCAATTTGCAAGACTGTAGAAAGAATGAACCCAGATGCTGCAAAATTTCCTGCAACAAGTACAATGAAGCTTATCGTCATCAGAACAGAGGACATTCCCTCCGCGCCGTTTCCAAAACGCCGGTAGTAAAAATCTGGTAATGTAAGCATGGCCATTTTGTTGAGGCGTTTTCCATAGAAAGCTCCGGTGAGTATCAAGCACACTGCAAGGCCAATGGGAATTGCCGCGCCTGCCCAAAATCCAAATTGATAGACAAGAGAAACATTCCCGAGAGAGGAGTTACCATCGATCGATTGTGCTGCAAGCATCGTTCCAACAAAGAACAGAGGCAGGCTTTTGCCAGCGACCATGTATCGTCTGCTACTCTTTTTGACAAGTTTCGCTGTAAGTGTCCCAACTATGACTGAAAGCGCCAAAAAGGCGATGACGCCGATTCCATATGCGTTAATTTCAGCCATTTGCCATATTTATAGATAGTAAATATATAAGTATTGCCTCAATGATAAATACTAAAGTTCGACCGCCGAACTTAGGGATTACATACCCCGGACATCTGCAG
>JALZFN010000195.1 GCA_030861545.1 Thermoproteota archaeon
CGGAAGCACCTTTGCCCTTCTACCCTGCCCATGAATTGCTATGAAAAATCGCCATCGGCAGGGCGAGTACCATCTGAGTATGCACTCGGATCGCCCTTTCATTCCTGTATTGCTTTTTTTCAGTATATACATTTAGTAGGTCAAGTGGCTGTGTAACTTATCCTTTAATGAAACTTACAAGCCCCTGTACGCAAGGACAAAGTTCAACATCCTCTGTTAGCTTGTCAATTAAGCTAGATAGAAATTATTGTCATCTTAGAACCAATAGCAATATCGTGCGCGACTACGAAACCTGTGGTCGCAGCCATCACATATAGGGCTGGCTTTGTAGACTTGTAAGTGCAACTGACTGTTTCAACCAAGTTGCCACATGGAGGCACATTTTCTTTTATGTATACTGCAGTACCGTTTTCATCAAACCATATCAAGTCAAGGTTGTACTCGATGTTGAGCATCCATACTTCGTAAAGGTCAGGCTTGTCGTACTTGATCAGCATGGCCGTGTCAAATGGCAGCCTGTCTTCCCTAAATGTAAGCCATCTTTGTCGTTCAGCAGCAGTCTCTGCAATTTCGACTGTTATGATATCGTTCCCGTCCATTCTGACTGTGCCCTTTGAGAAACCGATATTCTTGTCCCTGACCTCGGCTGGGACAAATACTATGCCAAGGGCGCCTACTACGACAGCAGCAACTATCACCGGTATCAATACTATCGATTTGCGCGCCACAGGCTGCATGCATGCCAAAAAGGATTTGAATTTTTTGTTTTAGTCCATCCGGCAAAATCTCAAAAAAGGCAGAAACAAGATATACAATTGTTATATAATATTCTAACCGCTGCTTTCCCTCTTAGCTAATCGGCTATAGTCCATTCGTATACTATATGTTGTAAGGCATGTATCATTTGCCCCACCGCGATATAGGGTGCAAGACCCTTTGTTCTGGCGTTTCTTGCAAAAGAATAATATCCTTTCTACCATAATATTATAGTCGTAATCGCCGGCAAGACTCATAATGTCTTTAGCTTGTGGAGCGTGACTGGCCAACGCAATTACTGAAATTGCTAATTCAATTTTGGATGCCGCATATATGATCCTTGCAATGTAGTCATAACATATGCTAGTTTGCAGCTAGGGCGATATTATAAAGTCTGTCTCTCTCATTATTAGAAGGATAAGTTTCAATACTGAATTTGTAGAACCGAATATAAGCCTGGCTATGGAGCGTTGAATGTTAAGGTCCTAAAAGGGGGATCAGAAGAAAATCTAGGATGGCTTCTTCTGAAATTTTGGCTACTTTCGTGCTATACCTATGCCTTGTGATATTATCAGCCGATGCGTATTATTCATTCTAAAAAAATTTCAAGGTGGAGGGGGTGGGATTCGAACCCACGAACCCCTAAGGGACGGGATCACTCCTCTCTCGCGTTTTTCCTCTACATGGCGAGAAGAAATGTTTTGGTCGGTGCATTGCATATCTGATCTTGAGTCCTGCGCGTTTGGCCAGGCTTCGCTACCCCTCCGGAACACCCTTTTGGCTGTATAACCTTATTTCATAGTTGCGGCATGAAATAAGGTTAAATTTTGCTTGGCACCCGTACAGTATACTCATGCCCAAACCGGAGACCGTTTCAAGGCTGTGCATAAAGTGCCACTCGAAGACGGTTCATGAAGTACGGGAAAAGATGATAGCTGGGACAAAACTGGTATGTACGGACTGTGGGCACTCATTTATTGTAACTACTATGTAAAACATTTATTATCATATGAAGCTTTAGCAAAAAATATGAAGATAAGCGAGCTGAAGCCTGGAATGCGCAACGTAAGTATAACAGGCAAAATAGAAAGTGTGGGTGAGCCCCGCACCGTAAACCTTAAGGCTGGAGGGACAAACACTGTGGCCGATGCGATAATTTCAGACGAAACGGGAAGCATCAAGCTTTCATTGTGGGGCGACGACATAAACAAGGTCCAGCCCAGCGACAGGGTGTTGATAGAAAACGGCTACGTCAACACATTCAAGGGTGAAAACAGCATCAGCGTGGGAAAATTCGGTAGTCTAAAAAAAGTCTAGCTGATATAGCCAGTGTCACGCGGCTTTTGAGGCGGTTGCTGACCTTCAAGCTGCCCTCCGCCTTTTACTGCAAGCATCTGTTGCTCTATCGTCCGAATCAGCATTTCAGTGTCTTTTGCGCGCTTCTCCAAGTTTGTCATACTGACTCTGACATTGATTATCTGAAGGAGGCTTTCAAGTACGGCCTTGGAGGCTTTTGCATCTACAACATAGCCAGATGTCTCTCCAAGCAGGCATACTCCTTTCATATTGCGCAACTTTGCTATTCCGATGACAAGACCATTCATGCCCGTAATACTTCCACTGTCCATTGCCGCTATGTTATTTGATGATAGGGTCTTGACTGTTTCTGTGTCGGTGGCAGTGCCAAAGACCCTGGGCTTATCTACAAAGACGCCCGTGATATATGCTGCGAGCGTAAACACCTGCTCCGCGCCGAATTGCTCTGCTAATGCCAGCACTTCTTCTGCAAAGGAGTACTCAGAGTCGGGGTTAGTTGGTTGCGAGTCGCCTGTAAGCAATAATAGGTCGGCTCCATTATCATGCCACCAATAGATGCTATTCTTCATTAGGTCTGCTGTACCGTCCGGCTTTATGATAATCTGTGGCGGAAAAGCGCCGGAATAAATATCAACTAGGTGGTTCGCAGGCAGCTCTTGTATAAGGTGGTCCACTGCTAGCTTGCCAACATAGCCGCTGCCAGGAAATCCACAGATGAGACGTGGCGACTTGAGCTTTGGTCGATCAGTAGTAGAATAAACAAGCTTGATGTCTTGCACAAAACATGAGAGCTCATCGAACCGCTTTAAATCTTTTCCAGGCCCGCGTATGTAATTATGTAGATGCTCTCTCTCTCTGAGAGACTGGAGATGAAGGTGTAAGAAAGCTTTGGTAGAATGTGGGCTATCCAAATGTAAACTGATTAGACTGTAGGCAATGACACAAGCGGAAAGAGGCATTAGCAGTTATCAAGCAATTTTTTACTGCGTTATGACTTTCAAGCATTATCACCATTAATGTTTTTGCTGTAATGGCAGTATGTCTTCATAATCTAATAATCCAATCAGATCGTTGATGATTTTAAAACAGAATATAAGCATCTGGCCGTCCTATGAACAAAGAGGTTAAACAACAACAACTACTCATATGTGACCAGCTCCTGCAAAAGTAAGTCAATTAATGCCATGAATTTTAATAATAATGGTAATAATAAGAGATGAAGAACACATTCAACGTGCTGGGGGTCGCAGGTAGCACACGCCAGGGCTCGTACAGCACGCAAGCGCTCAAAATTGTGCTAGAGTATGCCAAGAAGCATGGCGCAGAAATCCGGCTGATGGAACTCAACAAAATAGTGTTACCCCTCTATGACCCGCGTGGTCCAGTCTCAAAACAGGTGGAAGATGCCGCCGAGGCCGTAAGTTGGGCTGACGCCTTTGTTCTTACATCACCAGACTATCATGGCTCGATGTCAGGTGCCCTAAAGAATTTCCTTGACCACTTTTATGAGGAATTTGCCGGCAAGCTCTTTGGCTACATAGTTGCATCACATGAAAAGGGGCTTACAGTTATGGAACAGATGCGTACAGTTGTGCGCCAATGCTACGGATGGAGTATGCCCTATGGAGTATCGATAAATGGCCCCCAGGATTTTACAAGTCATGAAATAGTAAACTCAAAATTGTCAAGCAGGATGCGAATGATGGCACGTGACTTAGTGGTATATGGCAGGCTCGTCAGGGATCAATTTATGCAGGACCTTGGCTCTAGCGAGCCGGACACTTTTGCAGCACATTACAGGCCGTAAATATAAGATTCAAGAGAGGCTAGGCTTCTTCCATTCGATCTGTGCATGTAAGAAGAATTGTTTCCTCTTAAATACTGCTGTTCAAAATAAAAACATGATGAATGATTCACTTTTGATGCTGGACACAAAATCCACGAAGCTTCATAGGTTGTTAAAGCTAAGGTAGCGATCATGTATCTTCAAGAATTAGGAACACGAAGTAGATAGTAAGACGAGATCGAAGTGAACAGCAAGACAGACAGATACACCCACATCTGTCTATCTGGTGTGACCGAGTTTTAAAATAGCCGGTCAATTTACGCTCTACCCTCCAACATATAGTAGTATGATACCTGTTACAGAAGACGTGCTCATAGGAGCGGTTGACAAAGTAAGCAAGAGTGTTGTCAACATTGCAAGCGTAAGGATGCTGCACGACCAGCTGTTCAGAGTATTCCCTGTCGAAGGAGTGGGCTCTGGCCTGGTCATAGATGAAAAAGGCTACATTCTTACAAACAACCATGTGATTGATGACGCAGATCGGCTCAAGGTAACACTGCCAGATGGCAGGGTTTTAAGAGGAAGAGTAGTGGGAAGCGACGAAACCACTGATATAGCAGTCCTCAAGGTAGAATCAGAGCAGCTGCTTCCAGCGATACAGCTTGGCGACTCTGACAGCCTAAAGGCCGGTCAAATAGTGATCGCAATTGGTAACCCCTTTGGACTTACAGGAGGGCCTGCAGTTACCGCCGGCATTGTCAGTTCGCTGAATAGGAGTATACAGACACGAAGCGGCGTACTTGAGCTGATACAGACAGACGCTGCCATCAACCCCGGCAACTCCGGCGGACCACTTGTCAATACTAAAGGAGAAGTAATCGCCATCAACACTGCAAACATGCCTTATGCACAGGGCATTGGATTTGCTGTTCCCATCAACACTGCCAAGTCTATATTGAAAGAATTGATAGAGAAAGGCAAGGTAATGAGACCTTGGATAGGCGTTGCATCCATGAAGCTTACACCACAGCTTGCACGCTATTATGGTCTACCTGTGACTGAAGGAGCACTTATTGCAAGGGTTGAACCTTACAGCCCAGCTGACGATGCAGGGCTAAGAAAAGGAGATATAGTCGAGGAAATAGACGGCAACAGAATAAACGACCCTGCACAGATTGCTTCGCATGTGCACAAAAAACAAGTAAATGAGCAACTAACTCTGACTGTCAACCGTTATGGGCGCCAGTTTCAAGTGCCAGTTCCAGTAGATGAGCGCCCATAATTTTTCATTTTTTTATGAAAACACTTTTGAGCGTGAGCAGCAATGATCATCCTAGTGTCTGACTATGATTCAATGGATGATCTTATCAAGGAGATCGAAAAGGAAGAAGCGGCCATAGTGATTACTAAAGACATCAGAAAGTATAGGAAGCCCGTCACCGTCATATCCGGACTTCAAGAAAGAAAAGATTTGAAGGAAATTACAAAGCAGCTAAAGACGAAGATTGGCACAGGCGGCACGTTCAAAGACGGCCAGATAATCTTGCAAGGCGATCATCGAGAGACAGCTAAAGGCCTACTGACACAGATGGGCTTCAAGGAAGAGGCAATCGAGGTGTACTAGTAGCATCTTGCTTACCTGCTCTCCGAATGATTACTTCATATTTTATATCATGGAGGCGCCGCTATAATATATGCAAGTGGAAAGCGACATTCCTACAAAATCAATAACAACCATCAAGGAGGAGACCAAAGCAGAGGAGTATGGAGCCGAAAAGCAAGTGGTTACAGGCAAGGCGACACAGATCCTTGTACAAGAAGACTCGCTTTCCGCATCTGATTTTCATAATAATGACGACAAGATCTTGGCATTGCTAAATGAAGCTGGGTCGAATTACTCGTTCAAGGGTTTGATGCGCAAGCTCAACCTCCACCAACAGAGCTTGTCAAGAGCCTTACACAGGTTAGAAGAAATGGAGCTTGTGGAAAAATCTTCGGTGGGCTATCGGCTTAGCAAGGCCGGCATAAATGTAGTATCAAGAATTGAATTACTACAGAAACAACAACAACGGCAGCACCACCAGCCAAAGGGTAGAGAATTCATGCAGCTATTGCAGACGTACATCCCCCTCAAAGTCAAGACCTCTGAAGTCATGCGCCGCCTGATCGGAAGATGGTTTAAGAATCTCCGATGGATAGGAATGATGGGAAG